>JAIOQJ010000491.1 GCA_021413475.1 Planctomycetota bacterium
GACGAACCCAAGATCGAAAAGGGGCTGATGCAACGAGCAAATCCAGCCCTGGGACGCAAGTATTGGGTCTTCGTGCCGCGCACGTACAAGCCGAGCGTTGCGCATGGTCTCGTGGTTTGGTTGCACAACGCCGGTCGTGAAGGTCGCGACGCGGACGATATGGTTGACCTCTGGGAAGACTTCTGTGAAGAGAATAACCTGATTATTGTCGGGCCAATCTCGGAGAATAAAACCGGCTGGAATGCCTCGGAGTCCGAGGGCGTGATGAGCGACATCAACGCGGTGCTTGGGCAATACACGATTGATCGACAACGGATCGTCGCCCACGGTGCTGGCATCGGTGGGCAGATGGCTTATTACCTGGGCTTCAACGCTCGCGAGCAGATTCGCGGCGTGGCCACTTCCGGCGCGGTACTCGCCAACCAACCGAAGGATCTGGTTCCTAATCAGCGATTGCAGTTCTATATTTCGGCCGGCGAGAAGGATCCGATCGTCAAGGATATCGCCGACGGCAAGCCGAAGCTCACCGAGCGAAAATACAACGTGATTCTGCGGATCGTGAAGGACAAAGGCAAGGAATACCTGGCTGATTCGCCGGAGGCTTTCAAGGAAATGCTGCGTTGGATTGACTCGTTGGATCGAATATGACGAAACGAGTAACTTCCGACGAAAGATCAGACTCCAACGCGATAAAGCGTCTCTGCCAAGCCACGCGGAAAACCTTCGCTGGCATCGGTGAGCGTCAAAGCTTACGCTTCGACGCTCACCCAAATAAATTAAGAATCAACTACACCAACTCAATCGCCACATCATAAGGATTCGCCCTGGCCACGGCCGTTTGGTCGCCGAGCATGGCGAGTTCCTCTTCCGAATTCACCGAACGGACGTCGCGAATATTCTCGGCCAATAATCGGCCGTGTGCTTGCGAGCGGTCGTCGTCTTCCAGGCCTATCAAGATCACCGTGATGGCGAAACCTTGCCGACGCAGGCTGCCGAGGGCGACGGAGGCTTCCACCGAAACGCGAGGCAACACCGCGATCACGGTCGCGTCGCGCGGCAAGCGCGGTGTAACTTCCATCAGCAAACCAGCGAAGGGCAGGCCGTTCGAGAGTTCGATTCTCGCCAGCGATTCGCGGATGGTTAGCACCTGCTCAATCCCTCGGCGAGTGGCGACCACGTTCGGATCGAGTCGGGAGCTTTCCTCGAGCATGTCGCTGCTGTTTCGGGCGGATTCGCGGGTGGCAAAATCGCGTTCCTTGGTTTCGCGGCGAATCCGGTCGGCGGCATCGCGGCCGTTGCTCATCAGGCCGACGGGTTGATTCAAGAGGGCCACCGAATGGGCCAGTGAAACGGCAACGACCACGGCAAGTTCGGAGCGATACGGCTCGCCGCGCGTGTGATAGCCGTCCGTGTGGAAATCGAGCAGGATCGTCGCACCTGCAAGCGTGGTCGTCTCGTAGATCCGCGACATCAATTCGCCGGTACGGGCGGTGGCACGCCAGTGGACGCGTTGCAAGGGATCGCCCATCTGGTACGGCCGCACGCCGGCATTCCGGGTCGGATCCTCGAAGAGCCGATGGGCGGTGTTGATCTCACCGATCGGTCGTTGCGAGGCGAAGTCGTATCTTGGCAACGGCAGGATCTTCGGCAGCACGAGCAAGAAGAGCGGCTTCGTCACGACACGATGCCGGCGGTAGAGCCCGAAGAGATCGCCCGTCTCGAGAATCGTCGGGCCGATCTGGTAATAGCCGCGCATCTCGCCGACGAGGGAGTACTTTAAGATCGCGACTTTGCCCGCACGGATCGTCGCCAGTTTCAATCGTTTTCCCATCACGCGAATCCGCGGCGGCCGTTGTTTCAAGGCGGCACGCGGAAGAAGGTCTTCAATCAAGATCCAGGCGATGGGCACGCTGCCCGCATTTTGGATATGGATCTTGATCTCGATTTTGTCCCCCACGTCGATCGGTTCAAGCGACTTGATCTCGCGGGTCGCGACGACGTTCTCGATCCAGCGCCGAGCCAACGAACGACTGAGCAGATAGACGCCGATCAACACATACATGGCAAACGCCAGCAAACCCGCTTGCAACGCCAGCGCGGCGAGAAGGATCACGAGAATGGCGATGAGGAAACGCATGTTCGATTCGTGTCGTGAATTAAGATTTAAGCATTTGAACCACAGAGACACAGAGAAGAGAAGAAGAGATATAAAGTCTGCTTTTCTTCTCTGTGTCTCTGTGGTTCAAATGCTTTCTTCGGCATCACTTAAAGAAATCCTTCCGTCCTTCAATCTCACGCTCCAGAATAGGAACGCGAATTTCGGAGACTATGTCATCGACGACTGCAACCGTGGTTCGCTTCCGCAATCGGCTTTCCGGTCGTAGGATCAAGCGATGTCCCAGCACCGGTTGGGCCATGCGCTTGACATCGTCGGGAAGCACAAAATCGCGGCCGCTGATGGCGGCGAGTGCTTGCGACGTCCGGTAGAGGGCGATCGAGGCCCTCGGGCTACCGCCTAGAAGGACGTCCTCGTGATCGCGCGACGAGTAGACGATTTCGAGGATGTATTGCCGTAATTTGTCGTCGACGTGAATGTTGCGCAGGGCTTCCTGGCAGGAGACGACTTCTTCCGCTTTGACGACCGGGCCGATCTCGTCGATGGGATGTGCATGCTGCAACCGTTGCAGCATGCGGCCTTCTTCTTCGAGGGTCGGATACCCGAGCCGCAGGCGCACTAGAAAACGGTCGAGTTGAGCTTCGGGGAGAGGGAAAGTCCCCTCTTGATCGATGGGGTTCTGCGTGGCGATTACCAGGAAGGGCGGCTTGAGCGTGTAGGTCGTGCCGTCAACGGTGACCCGGCGTTCGGCCATCGCTTCCAGCAGGGCCGATTGCGTGCGCGGCGTGGCTCGGTTGATTTCGTCGGCCAGCACGGTCTGCGCGAATACCGGCCCCGGCCGGAACTCGAACTCGGCGGACTTCTGATTGAAGATCGACACGCCGGTGATATCGGTCGGCAGCAAATCGGGGGTGCACTGCAAGCGTTTGAACGTGCCGCCAATACTGCGAGCCAAGGCTCGGGCCAGCATCGTCTTGGCCACGCCCGGCACGTCTTCGAGGAGAATGTGCCCTTCACACAAATACGCGGCCAGCACCAGCGTGATCTGCGGCCGTTTGCCGATCACCACCTTCTCGATGTTCGCGATAATCTTGTCAGTGAGCCCCGCGATGTCGGACATGTGGGTGTCTTATCTGTTGCGGCCTATGTCGGACTTCGGTCAGTTTAGATGCCCACTTGCACGGCGAACCTCACCTGCAAGAAGATCGCGCGGAGTGGTTGGCGATTCCGGGACAAACGAATAATACCTGCGATCTGCACCCATTACAAGTATTCGCCCACAAGACGGACACTGCCAAATTTGGCGGAACAATTCGACACTGCTGTCGATCGCCCATGCTGAAACGATTTCAGGCGGACCGGGGCAATCGCGGACTGCGTCTTCAATTACCCCGCAAAATGAGTCTGCATGTTGCTCTGGAAGAAAGTCCGCCAAAAAGGGGACATTGTCTTTCCAATTGCTGATTGTCTTTCCACACGGGCATTCAACACCGATTGCCACTTCCTCCTCCACGCCAAGAACTGGCATAAAAAAAAGCGGGCGTGCGTTGGTCATCCATTCGCACACCCACCATTAGCTTTTGCACCGAATTGGCCCTCAGTGAACGGCTTGTCACTTCACCCGCTTCAAAATCCCCTCCACCTTCGCTCGATACGGCTCCTCGAGCTTCTCGAGCGACTCGGCTTTGACCATCTTGCCGTTGTCGTCAACTTCGATGCTTGACAGCTTGATTTGGTCGTCTTCTTTCGAACCGACCAGCGAGATCTTCAAATCGTTCTCGACGAACTTGATGTTGTAATCGCCGTTGACCACCGAGACCGACATTGAAGTGGTGTTATTGTTGCCGCCCTCGAAAGCCTGCGGCGGGAAGGCGGGGTTCAGGTTCGGGATGTTCGGAAACTGAAAGCGGGGGATGCCTCGGAACTGGTTCACTTCGTTCTTCGCTTCCGGAAGAATCACCTCCGCGATCGTTTCCTTCTTCCCCTTGCGCATCAACACGATGGCGACTTTCTCGTCGGCCTTGAATTCCTTCATGAAGCGCTGGAGTTCAAGGGCATCGCTCGGGACCGCCTTGCCGCCGATTTCGAGGAGGACATCGTGCGACTTGATGCCGGCCTTGTCCGCGACGGAGTTGGGAGCCACATACGTCACGACCAAACCCTTATCCGCGGGCAGGTCGAGTTGCTCGGCTAGGGCCGCCGGCGGCCGCTGCAGACGGACGCCCAACCGCATGCCACCGTTGAGGCCCAGGCGATTGCCGCCAATATTACCACGCATAAGTCCGCCGCCACCGACTATGCCCGGGAAGACGCCCGGCTGAAATTGTCCGCCCTGCATTTGACGATGCAATTGTTCGATCGCCTTAAGCAGGTCCTGATTCAGTCGTTCGAAATCTTTTTCGAAGTTCTCCGGATCGAGCGGAGCGATGGGAAACGCTTCCAAATTCGGCTGGCGGTTCTTCATGCTCTCCTGGAATCGCTTGGTCGCGTCCTCGACGGCCTTGCGCGCTTCGTCAGACTTGGGGTCGGCTTTGAGGGCTTCGCGGGCTTTCTTCAACGCGTCCTCGGCCTGACGCATCTCGTCGATGGGGTTGAGATCGGCCTTCTTCTCTTCCTTCTTATCGGGGCCATTCTTGAGAGCTTCGAGGGCTCGTCGGACTTCATCCTCGATTTCCTCGGCGGTCTTTTTCTCCGCGGGTTCGACCTTCTTGTCGTCGGCCCGTGCCGCGACGTCACGGGGGGAGACCTGGAAGCCGCCGATGATGAGACCGCAAGCGACCAGGCTAACGCCGAAGTATCGTAACCAGCGGGAATGTTGAATTTGGTCGTGTCGCTGCATGAAAATTCCTCCGATAGGTATCAGATAATGATAATCGCATTCCGCCGATTTGTTCAAGAGAAACCGGGTAGGAATCGGCCAATCGAGATCCTTCTTCAGCCCGACTTTTACGAGGGCTCAAGTCTAAGACGATCGATTGGGATGGAGCGAACTACTCCTTGATCTTTACGCGTGAACCGCACCGGATGTGCGCGGTGGAGATTCATTTTTTTCGGAAAATGTCCAGGACGTGTTTCGTAGCCGCGTTCGCCAGAACGCGGGGGCCAACCCAGCGACACCCGCGTTCTGGCGAACGCGGCTTACCGCCGCTTCACGCGCCAAGCCCGGAAGAAATTGTCGTTCTTGTCGGGCTTGTGCTCCCAGACCGTCTTGTTGGTTTTCGGTTCCATTTCAACGACCTGATAGGTGTTCTGGTTCGAGACCAGAATGTTCCCATTCGGAAGTTTTTGGGCCGAGGTCGGGAAGTTATAGGTCATTACCACGTCCGCCTTCTTGGCAGCCAGATCGACCTCCGCAATACCGCGGAGCTGGGTGAGAATCAACTTTCCGTTGGCCAGCACCTGCATCGTCGAGTTGTAGTTGCCCCGGCCGGCGTTGAAGCTATCGATCTGCTTGCCGTCCTTGTCGTAAGTAACCAACAGGCCCTGTTGCGTGTAGAGGCAGTAATTGCCGTTACGCAATTTCGCCCCGGCGATGACGTCGTACTGCTGGCGAGTGATGGTCGCGACCGCTTTGCGCTCGCGGTCCCATTCGATGGTTTGGTGCCGGCCGATGACGACGAGATTACCGTTGCTGAGCCGCTGCAAACCGATCGGCTGGTTAAACGTCGCGCCCCAAATCTCCTTGCCAGTCGCGGTGTCGCGTTCGCTGACGCGGTTCGTGTTCTGCTCGGCGACGATAACGCGGTTACCCGGCAAAACCAAGGCATCCGTTGGGAATTGCACGTTGGTGATCTGCCAACGGACTTTGCCGTCCGGGGTGATCTCCTTGACCCGGCCGCCCTGGCCGCGAACATCCATCTCGACGATCAGCGTGTAGCCGAGCGTACGCTCCATTTCGTCGAGCTTGGCGAGATCGACGGTTTTTTCGTTGGCGGCCCACCACTTGATCCACTCGTCGCGGGCTTTCTCGCGGGCCGGCTTGTCGGCACCAAGCGACGTCGTCGGCCCCTTTTCGCCAGCGAGGCGAAGCAGAATCTCCTCAGCTCGCCAACCGGAGTCAAGCGGGACCTCGCCCATCAACTTGATCATGTCCTCGATCACGTCTTTCTTTTTGGCCAGCATGACGAGATTGATAGCGATCTTCAGCTTGATTTCGTTGTCGGGTTCCTTGGCCATGAACTGGCGCATCTTGTCTCGCATCGCCGTATCGCCGCCGCGAGTAAATGCCTCGGCGGCGGCACTCCGTTTGATCAATTCCTTCGATTCCAGCGTTTGAATGAGCAGTGGATCGGGCTTGCCGTCGCGCATGGCGATGGCGGATAGGGTGCCGCGAATATCGTCGCCGACGATGTCGTCTTCGGCCAAGGGGAGAAAGTTCAGCATGACCTCCGTCAACCCTTCCGGCTTGAGATCGGCGAGCAACCGCGCGGCAGCCGAAGCGAGCGTACGCGTGGGCACTTTCTCGATGTTCTTCAGGCAACGCTCGCAGCGACGAAGCACTTCCGGATCGCCGCTTCGTTCCGCCTGCCGTAGCAGTCCGATGGCGGACACGCCAAATTTCTCGACGAGTTCCGATGCTTCCTCCCGCTTGTCGAAATCTTCGTCGCCTAGTTGCCGAATCAAGTCGCTCAAGCGGGCACGGTCCGTATCGCTCACCGTGTGGTTCTTGAAGAAATCGAGCAGCGGCTTGCTTTCGAATGGCAAATTCGCGGTTTTCAGCGTCTCGATATCCGCTTTCTTCTGGTCGAATTTCTCTTCCGGCAGATCGACCTTCAGATCTTTTAACGGATCCTTTTTGTCCACCGGTAACTTTTTCTCTTGGGCCAGGATGGAGCGGTCACTCGACGTCATCGCGAGGAAACTGAAGACAAAGAGCAAAAGGAGAGCAGCAATGGTGGAGCGCATGGCCCGTGCCTCGCGGAACGTTTGGTGGAAAGGTTGTGCCGTTATCATAGTGAATCAATCGCTTGAACGGGAGAGGAATCCTCCCCATCGGGGAGGATCACAAGATAGACGACGAAAGGGAATCGCAAACCCAACCTGGGTGAGATGTCGCACTCCCATCGCAACTCTATGTTTCACAGGCCGCATGCGTATATTAAAGGCGAAACCCACCGCGAAATTTCTCGAAGGATGTTCACCATGATTCGACTCTCCTTACTCTGTTTGCTGGCTTTGCCGATGACCATCCGGGCCGATGAGCACTGGGTCGTGTACGAAGGCTCCGAGGGACCCGGCAAAGGCAAGCACATCGTCCTGGTCAGCGGCGACGAGGAATACCGCTCCGAGGAAGCCTTACCGCAACTCGGTAAAATCTTGGCCAAACAGCACGGTTTCAAGTGTACCGTCCTGTTCGCGATCGACCCGGCCGACGGGACGATCAACCCGAATATCAACAACAACATTCCCGGCCTGGAATCTCTCAAGACTGCCGACCTGATGATCATCGCGACCCGTTTCCGCAATCTGCCCGACGACCAAATGAAGCATGTTGTCGATTACATCGAATCGGGCAAACCGATCATCGGCATGCGAACCGCCACGCACGCTTTCAACTTAAAGAAGGAAAGTTCCTTCGCGAAGTTCACCTGGAACAACGGCGACAAGGCGTACCCGGGAGGCTTCGGCAAACAGATCCTGGGTGAAACTTGGATCAGCCATCACGGTTCGCACGGTTCGCAGAGCACGCGCGGCCTTCTGGCGAAGGGGATGGAAAGCCACCCGATCCTCAAGGGGATCAAGGATGGCGACGTCTGGGGCCCGACCGACGTCTACGGCGTCAAACTTCCCTTGGCGAGCGAGTTCAAGCCGCTGGTCATGGGGCAAGTTCTTGTGGGTATGAAGGCCGATGACAAGCCATACTTGGAAAAGGGCAAGAACGACCCGATGATGCCGGTCGCCTGGATCCGCGAAGGCGGAGAGAAAGACAAACGGCGAGTCTTCACGACGACGATGGGTTCATCGACCGACCTTGAGAGCGAGGGCGTTCGCCGAATGCTGGTGAACGCCGCGTACTGGTGCGTCGGCCTGGAAGCAAAGATCGCCGAGAAGAGTTCAGCGGATCTGGTCGGCGAGTTTAAGCCGTTGCCGTTCAAATTCAATGGCCACAAGAAGGGCGTCAAACCGAGCGATCATGTTTTGAAATAGGCAATTCACTGGCCAAACTGGTTACGAACTAAGTAGACCGGTTGCTCCGCAACCCTAAAACAATCCGGCTAAGTAGACCGGTTGCTCCGCAACCGGAAAACAATCCGGTTGCGGAGCAACCGGTCTACTTTTCGGGTGAATTTTTTTCTTTCTGGATATTCGCGGACATTTTGGGACACCCAACACTAGAATTTGATTGTCGAACGATCATTCAGATGCGGAGAATTTTATTAGACATCACAACACCTGACATTTTCAGACACTTCGTGAAAAAGAAGTTTGCCTCAATCGGGAGATTAGGATCGAATTTGGGGATGGCAACAAAGAATTTTGGCAATCTGCCAGTGGCGACAGACCTCTGGTATGTCGGATAAAGACGGAATCGACAGGAGAGAGGTCTAACGCCACTCACTCGATCCAATTCAGCAACTTCCACATCACCACGCAAGCTACCACCACATAAACGGAGAAGATCACATACTTCCACTTAAACTTGGAGTGATGCTTCTTGTTCTCGCTTCGCACACGATGCTTTACCTTGACCCGATGCCGATGTGAGGCAGGAGTTGGAGTTTCGCCATCGGCAGAAATGTCACTGGGCATGAAGTTTAATCCATCGGGCGAACCAGAAATCCACATCGAGAAATCCCGATGTTTCCTCGCAATTTAACTCATCCATCGTAATCCATCTGAAGCCTCTATTCATAGAGAACCTTTGACAATTTGTCCATTTTTTGGAAGTCGGAGCATATC
>JAIOQJ010000492.1 GCA_021413475.1 Planctomycetota bacterium
TGACTTCTACGCACCGCTTCTGAGCCTCCCCGGTCTCTGTCAGACCAATTTGGATAACCTGCCGCGACGTGTGCCTTATATCTTTACCGATCCTGCATTGGTTTGGGATTGGAAACAGCGAATGGCTTCGATAGAGGGGTTCCGCATCGGCATCGCCTGGCAAGGCAATCCGGAGCATAAAGGTGACCGTAACCGTTCCATCCCGCTCAAATGTTTTGCGCCACTAGCGACAGTTCCCGGCGTTACCCTGATTACGTTGCAAAAAAACTTAGGATCGGAACAGATCGAACAACTGGACGGGCTCTTCTCTCTGACCGATTTCAAAGGCGTTGCCGAAGAAAGTGACGGTTGGCTCCGGACGGCGGCCATTATCTCCAACTTGGATCTTGTGATCAGTGCCGATACCTCAGTCATTCATCTTTCAGGGGCGATGGGCGTGCCGGTTTGGACGGCCATTCCGACTTCCCCGGATTGGCGCTGGCTGCTCGCGCGGGAAGACACGCCGTGGTATCCGACGATGCGCTTGTTCAGGAGGCGCAACGGCTGTTGAAGGAGGCCTCGGAATACATTGGGCGCAAGGAAAACGCCCAAGCCCAACCTCTTTTAGAACGAGCGGTTCGGCTCGATCCAACGAACTCTAAGGCGCATCAGGATCTGGGCGTAACCTATGCTAAACAAGGCCGGCTGCGCGAAGGCATCGATTGTTTTCGACGGGCATTGGAACTTGCGCCGGACTCGGCGGGTCTCTACGCCAACTTGGGACTGGCCTGCTTCCATGCGGGAAAAATCGAGGAAGCCGTCTCGCATTTGCGAAAGGCGATTTGGCTTGGTGCCAGTTCTGCTGACACCCATAAAAATCTTGGATTGGCTCTGACGGCGGTGCCCGACCCCGCCGGTGCCGAAGAATGCTATTGGGCCGCGCTTCGGTTGAAGCCCGACGACGCCGAGGCCCACTATCACCTGGCTCGAGTTCTGCTTATGCAGGGAAAATTCGAGCAAGGTTGGCTCGAATACGAATGGCGATGGAAATGGCTGAGTCATCGAAAGCGACAATTGAATAAGCCGCGATGGCTCGGTGAAAATCCGGCCGGCAAACGAATCCTAATTCTAACGGAACAGGACCCGCGCGATACAATTCAATTCTCCCGATATGCCGACTTAATTCAGTCCCGGGGCGGCCGTGTTATTCTCGAATGCCAGCCGTCGCTCACAAAGCTAATGGCCGGATGCTTGGGCGTGGAACGCGTCGTTCCCAGTGGAAGCGCTCTTCCGGAATATGATTACCACACGACTTTATTGAGTCTGCCTGCCACGGTCGGAACCACGCTCCAGACATTGCCGGCCGCGCGGCCCTATCTGGGCGTGAGCGCGGAAGCGTCAGGGTTGTGGCGCGAGCAACTCCAGTCAATTGGAGGGGTCAAAATCGGCTTGGCACTCCACGCTGACTCGGCCAATAAGTCTGCCAATCCGTTTTCGCTGGCCTCGGTGATGTTTAAGCGCCTCGCAAAATTATCGCAGACGGCTTTCATCAACCTGCAGCCCCAAGAAATCAATGCATCGGTTTCCACCTCGGTCAAGAATTTGGATTCATTGCCGGACGATGCGGAGGATCGGTGGGTCGCTTGCGCGGCGGCGGCGAGAAATCTGGACTTGCTGATTTGTGCCGACAATACAATGGCCCAGATCGCCGGCGCGATGGGTGTGCCCACGTGGTTAGCCTTACCGCTTTCGCCGGAACCTCGATGGTTGTTAAATCGCAATGACACGCCGTGGTATCCCACGATGCGCCTCTTCCGCCAGCGTAATCGCGGCGACTGGGATGAAGTCGCGATCAGGATTTTGCATGCGATGGAGACCATCGTTCCTCACGGTGAGAAGGCAGATTGATGAGATAAGCGAACCGTTGAAAAATGAACGGACATCGCTCCGTACATACTGACGATTCGGTGAAATACGTTGTTTTTTCGTCAATAAATGGCATGAGACGTCAACGTTTGTCTTACTTCGATTTTGTGCTAAAGTACCTTAAAATAAGGCACTTTTCAGGCTTTCGGTGTGGCAAAAGGCTCCCCTACGGAACCGAAGGTTGTAGGTTCGAGCCCTACAAGCTGCAATGATTGTAACCCCCTCCAGACGCTGGGTTTATGTTCCGCCACATCAAATCGCCCGATCGTTCGGTGCACGAGTTCATACTATATAGATAGATGTCTTGGAATCCGGTGTTTTCGGATCCACGTGACCCGCCGAAAAATTACGCAAGATATTTCCCTGTCGAGTCGAAAACTTCGCCCGCCGGGGAAGCTCTTTCGTCGGCGCGCGGAAAGACGGCCCGCGCAAGGCCGCGGGACTGAATCGAACATTGAGTTATCTGACAGGTGAGTTACTTCGGCGGGCGGAGGTGGCGGGGGCGTACGGCGATTTATTGATTGCGGGGCGTGCACTTCAGGTGGGATTCAACGTACTCCAGCGTGAGCCGGGCGGCTTCACGTTGGGTTTGGCGGAAGGCGTCGCAGCGCTCGATGAGTTGCTTTGAAATAGTTTCGCGGCGGGCCAAAACGTCGTCGATCATGGCGATCAAACCCTCGTGGGTGACGGCATCGGTGCGAACGGAGAGCGGCATCATGTCGACGGATTCCATGAAATCCGCAACCTTCGGCCGGTACTCCAGCGCGATCGTCGGAATGCCCAGGCCGCAGCCGAGGATGATCGCGTGCAGGCGTTGGCCGATGACGAGATCGCACTCGGCCAGTTGCGCGAGCACGGCGCTCGGTTTTTTGGCGCAGCGGGTGACGTGAATTCGGTCGCTGCCGATTTCCCGCGCCATCGCGCGGCCGATCGGGTAGTCGGCGGGCTCCATCGAGATGAATTCGACGTCCCAGCCGGCGTCGATCAGGTACTGCACGGCAATGTTGACGGAGGCATTGAGCTCCGACTGCCGGCCCCACATTTTTCCGTCGCAGCCGAGATTGATTCCCACCCTGCGGCGCGGCCGGCGCGTTTGCGGGTCGCAGATCGTTAGCGCCGGATCCCCGATCACGCGCACGTTGTTCAATCCGTATCCGGCGAGCAAAGCGGCCGTGCGGGGCCCGCGCACGAACACGAACGGCTGGCGGTTAAGCAACTTGGCCCAATCGGCCATGAGAGTGTTGTACTCATCGCGTCCCTGCTGGTTTTGATAAAAGACCGGGTCTTCCACGCCCGTTCCGAACGTGATCAGCGGGAGGCCGGAGTTGATGGCA
>JAIOQJ010000493.1 GCA_021413475.1 Planctomycetota bacterium
TCGCACTGCCCGAGCGCCCCGAAAGGCGGCGATATCGGTTACATGTTTCGCAAGTTCCAGAATATTGACGAGACCTACGCAAAGGTCGCTTTCGGTATGAAAATCGGCGAACTGAGCGACGTCGTCGAAACCGACTTCGGCATGCACTTAATCAAAGTGACGGATCGCACCGAAGGGAAGCCGACCAAGTATGAACAGTGCGTCGAAGATGTCCGCGATAGTTATGCCGAGGAGCTTCGCGTCGCCTTGCTGAATCAGCTCCGAAAGAAATCGAAGGTGGAAGTGACGTTGCCGTGAGAAGATCGAATACAATAAAGCTGGTTTACTACCGCGAATTAAGGCGTTCACCCTCCAGGTAGTCATGGAAACTCTTTCGAAAACCCAACAAGAAGAAGCGATCCGACAGCTTGAAGGACGTGTCGCCGCGATCGAAAAGGCTTCCGTCGAATCACGGCCGTTCACGACCGAACTCACGACGCTGGCCACTCACGACCTCGTTCTGAAAAAAGTGATTCCCGTCTTGGTTCGCCCTAAAGGCGACGATTTCGTTGTTTCCTTCGTGGAAGCCAATATCGGCGCGTCGGGAGAGACACTTCCCCAGGCGATTGATGATCTCAAAGGCCAAATCGCGGTGGTTTTTAAGCGGCTCTCTTCACTTTCACCAGACAAGCTCGGACGTAGTCCCACTCGTCAATTGGGAGTTCTGAGTGAGTTCATTCAGAAGAGCTATCCCTGATGGCCATCATCACCAAAGAATTAGCCGAGAAAATCGCGAAGAAATTGGGCGCGACGATCCACAAAGACGGCGCTCACCAACGAGCGGAGGTCTGGTTCAACGGTGTACTGATAGCTTCTTTTGGAATACGGCACGGCTCGTCCAAGGAATTGGGCCACGATCACATTCCCGACGAGATTTTTCTTTCGAAAGGCAAAGCGAAACGGTTCGGTCAGTGCCAGATGTCGATGGAACAATGGATTGCACATCTTCGAACGATCGGCGAGTTGCCGGAGGAGCGTTCGTAGTGACCCGCTGAAGCGGGTCACTACGAACATTCGCTTGTGAAATTCAGTGATCAATTCAAATCCATCCGTCAACCGATCTTCCACATTTCCACCCCACCGCGATCTGATGTTCATACGTCAATCGGCTCGCCGGCGAAATTGCCCTCGCCCTTTCCCATCCGGAGAGTATCATTTCGCATTATTCCGATCTTTTGGTGAAGTCGATAGAATCCGACGTTGAATTTGCCGATGGTCCGGCATGGATTTTTCAGGCTGGAAAAGAAGTCGTCAGGAACTGTTGAACGAACGCGCGCGGCGGAGTCGAATAGTATATAATGCAAGTAAGCGAGTCGATGACGTCCCCTGTTAGCCCCCGAAAATGCCGTCGATCGACGGCACCCGTGAGGAGGGCCTGACGTGCCAGATGCGCTCCCGTACGATGATTCCGATGAAGAACTCGGTGGCCAGGGCGGTTCCGTCGTCCTGGCCCGACGTGCAGTTCATAACGGCATCGATTCCCTTCCCGGCGAACGCTGCCTCGAAATTTTCCGCTTGATGGTCCGCACACGCGCGCTCGAAGAGCGGACGATCAAGATGAGCAAATCGGGCGAAGGCTTTTTCTGGGTCGGCGGCCCCGGCGAGGAAGCGTTCAACGTTTGCCTCGGATTGCAAGCTCACAAAGGCCGTGGACCGGCCTTTGATTATTTCCACCTTCACTATCGCAGTGCCGGCACGCTCCTCGCCCTGGGGATGCCGATGATCGATCACGTCCGCCAGATGGCGATGACCGCGACCGATCGCCACTCGATGGGCCGTAATTTCGTCGGCCATTATGCCGTGCCCGAGTGGAACGTGATGCCGGTTTCGTCGGTCATCGAGATTCAATTCACGATGGCCCCGGGAACCGCGATGGTCCAGAAGCGCTTCGGCGGCGAGGGTGTCTCGATCGTCGTCGGCGGCGATGCCGGCTCGGCCGAGGGCGATTTCACTTCCTGCATGGTCTGGAGCACTCGGCCCGGTCAAGAGTTACCGGTCCTGATGCTCGTCACCAACAACGGCTACGGCATCTCCACACCTGCCCGCACGCAACACGGCGAGCTACGCATCGCCGACCGTGGGGAAGCGTTCGGCATCCCCGGTGAAACCATCGATGGCAACGACGTGATCGCCACCTGGCACGCCCTCGATCGCGGCCTCGATTACTGCCGACGACTGCGACGTCCTTATCTGATTGAAGCCCGAGTGTCCCGTCTGCACGGCCACTCCTCCTCAAGTGGTGCCGCCCGTGTGTCCGGCGAGGCCGACTGCCTGAAACTCTTCGAGGAACAACTCGTCGCCAGCGGCGTCATCCACCGCGAACTGGCCGAGATGATCCACCACGACGCCCACGAAGAAGCCGACCAGGCGGTCGAACAAGCGAAGAATGAGGCCCGTCCCGACCCTGCCGACGTCGAGCGTTTCACGTTCGCTCCGAGCCCAGTGGATGTGGTGTATCCGAAGGATTACATGGGGTTGCCGCGGTGACGTTCAGAATTGAGGAGCACCCATGACCGCCAAAGAAATAGTCTACGACCGCCTCGGTCGAATCTCGGACCACGTTTCACTGGAAGAAATTCGAGACGAGCTTCTGTTGATGATTGAACTCGAGAAAAGTATGGAAGATGTTCGTGCGGGTCGAGTCTACACGCAGGAACAAGTTGAAGAGATGTCGAAATCATGGATCAACGAAGCGCGGATTGTAGTCCGATAATATGGCAGACCGTCAGAAGTCATTATCGGTGGATGTTTCCCATGCCTAATCACATGAAATTCTGCGGTTGCCGCCGATGCCGGAGTGGATTGCATACGAATTTTGGCGGAACGCTGATGAAGCAGATTGTTCGCAAGGCACGTCGATCAGCCAAGCACAAACTTAAACAAGGTAATGAACCGGATCCGAAGATTGCGGTCGGATATACGGATTGAGAGTGGTTGCCACGAGCCCGAAGTGCTAGCAAGGGCGAACGTTCTCCCTCGCTGGCGCTTCGGGCTCGGAAGAACACTCATGCTGACAATGGCGAGCCAGGTTGCGTAAGCGCCTGGAGGACTTGACGCTCCGCTTGGTTTCACTCCTCCAGGCGCTTACGCGACCTGGCTCGCCGAAGATTCGCCACATGCACGAACCCGATCTTTCGGAGTGAGCATGGCAACTCTCGTTCAAGCCGTTCGACTTGCCTTGCACTACGGGGAAACGCACCTCGGCGTGACGGATATCTTCGGCGAGGATGTCGGCCCGCCGCTAGGTGGCGTTTTTACCGCCACGCAAGGATTGCGCACGGCCTGGAACACGCCGCTGGACGAACGCGGCATCGTCGGGGCGGCGATGGGGATCGCTTACGCGGGTGGGCGGCCGATCTTCGAAATTCAATTCTGCGATTACGCCTTCAATATGATTGATCTGCTGAAGGTGGCCGGCAACCAGCGCTGGGCCTCGGCCGGAGCGTTCGATATGCCGATCGTCATGATGACGCCGACCGGTAGCGGCATCCGCGGTAGCCTATATCATTCGCACTCGTACGAAAGCTGGGCAACGCGGCTGGCCGGTTGGAAGATCGTTATGCCGAGCAACTCGCTCGATGCCTACGGCCTAATGCTCTCGGCCATCGTCGATCCGAATCCGGTGATGGTGCTGTTGCCCAAGGCCTTGTTGCGTGTCCGCGGCGATCGCTTGATCCCCGGCGAGCCGGCCGACGAAGAGGAATTGAAAAGGCGAATCGACGCTCCGATCGGCGATCGCAGCAACTGGGAACCGGATTGGCCCGACGTCGGTGAATACTTCGTGCCTCTGGGACAAGCGGAGTTGGTGCGCGAAGGCACTGCGGCCACGGTGATCAGCTACGGCCGAACCTTGCCGTTGTGCGTGCAGGCGGCCGACGAGATTCAGCGAACCAGTGGTACCACCTTCGACGTGATTGACCTCCGCAGTTTGTTCCCGTACGATTGGCCTGCCATCCGACAGAGTATTTTGAAGACCGGCCGGGTGTTGATCGTGAACGAAGACACCGAGGTGACGAACTTCGGCGAGCACCTGCTCCGGCGAGTGGTTGAAGAGCATTTTTACGATCTGCTCGTCAAGCCGCGTGTGCTCCAAGGCAAGCACATCCCGGGCATCGGCTTGAACCAGACATACGAAACGAACACGGTCCCGCAATCGAACGAAGTGCGCCAGGCGTTGAGCGAGTTGATGAACGAGGCAGCGTAAAGTAGTCCGGTTGCGGAGCAACCGGACTACATTTCGTCCAGCAGATGAGTAAAGAACCCATGGATTTTCCGCTCCCCGAACTTGGTGAAGGCGTTTACGAGGCCGAGCTCGTTCGCTGGCTGGTGAAGCCGGGCGATGCGGTCAAACGCGGCCAGAGTCTGCTCGAAGTGATGACGGACAAGGCGACCATGGAGGTCCCGACCCCGTTCGCGGGGACGATCCATTCCATCATCGGCGAAACCGGACAACGCTTAAAAGTAGGTGACGTCATTTTGACCTATACCCCTGCCGGTTCGAGCGAGATTGTTCCACCCTCCACGGCTCGAAAAGTGGAACCGATGGTCGCCACGGCTTCCGTCGCGACGGCCCCGCTCAAGACCAATGGCCGCGGGGCCTCGGCCCCGGTCGCTTCACCGTCGGTGCGTCATTTGGCCCGCAAGCTCGGTGTCAGCCTCGCGGATTTGCACGGCAGCGGTCCGGCCGGTCGGATTCTGCTCGATGATCTGACTTCCCACCTGAAAATGGCCCCGGACGATAAGCCAGCCAAGAAAGAAGCGTTCACGTTTGACGTCGGTGTCCCCGGCACTCGCGTGCGTTTGCAGGGGCTCCGCCGTAAGATTGCAGAGCATCTGGTCGAAGCGAAAAATCGCATCCCGCATTACTCGTACATCGACGAATGCGATCTCACCGAGATGGTGAAGTTGCGCTCGGCCCTGCGCGACCCCTGTGCCGCTCGCGGCCTGAAGCTCACCTATCTGTCATTCTTCATCAAGGCAGCGGCGATGGCGCTCAAAGAAGTGCCGATCGTCAACAGTTCGCTTGACGAAAGTACCCAAGAGATTGTTTTCCACGACCATTATCACATCGGCATCGCGGTGGCGACGCCTGCGGGGCTGGTGGTTCCGGTGGTCCACGACGCGGACAAGAAAGACATCTACTCGATCGCCGCGGAGGTTGATCGCCTTGGCAGCGATGCCAAGGCCGGCCGGGTGAAGCTCGACGATCTCCGCGGCGGCACGTTCACGGTGACGTCGATCGGCAATATCGGCGGGCTGATCTCGACGCCGATTATCAACCATCCGCAAGTTGGCATCTTGGGTGTCGGCAAAGTGGTGAAGCGGCCCGTCTACGATGCCAAGGGCGAGATTCGTCCGGCGGATTTGATCTATCTTTCGTTTTCCTTCGATCATCGCGTCGTTGACGGCGCGGTCGGAGCCCTCTTCGGCACCGCCGTCTCCAAGCACCTGCAAAATCCCGCCGCCCTCCTGCTGCCGGAAAAACTGCGATGACGTTTAGCCGCGAGTCGTAGGGTTTCCGGAGACTCGCGCGGACGGAAGAAACCATTGCAAATTTGAAAACCACCAACCCCCATGCACAACGATACCCTCGCCCGAAAGTTGCGCATGCTCTTCGCCGCGGGGATGGTCGTTTATCTCGTCCTGGTTTCGCTCTCTCTGTTCAAGAACGATCAACTCGATCTGTACGTGTACCGAGTGGGTGCGACCTTCGCGCTCGCAGGCCAGACGCCGTACGACACCGCCAAGTTCCAAGCTCGGGTTGCCGAGAAGTTTCCACCCAAGGACGACGACGACTTCGCCGCCAACTGCGGATTCTTCCTTGCGCCACCGGCGATTGTGCTCTTCGCTCCCTTCGCAAAACTCAATTGGATCGCGGCCGAGATTGGTTGGAGCATTCTTCTCACGCTAATGGGTCTCGCCTGCGGCACACTGGCGTGGACCTTTGGCCGCGACCCCGCTCGGCGCGGGGCCGGGTGGGAGATCGTCGTTCTGGCCTTGTTGCTCAATCCGGTGACGCTGCCGGGGATTGTCGTCGGTCAGACGAGCTTGTTCTTTGTCGGGTGCGTGGCTTTGGGCCAGTATTGTTTCGAGGTCGGCCGACCGCGAGTTGGTTGTTTCCTTTGGGCGATGCTCTTCTTCAAGCCGCATCTGGCAATTCCGTTTCTCGGGCTGGCACTAGTTCTTGGTGGTTGGCGGCGGGTTGCGGGAATCATCGTGCTCGTGGCGTTTTTGAATCTGCTCGGCGGCTTTCTCACGCGCGGCACGTTCTTCGGATCTATCAACTTGCTGCGTGAGTACGTCGAATATGTTGGCGGCGCTCGTGGCACCGTGGTGTTCAACCAGGTGGCGCAGAACTACCAGATCCCCAGTTGGAATCGCATACTCGCGGCTGTCGGTGGGCCGGCCATCGATCTGAAGGTGTGGATGACCATTGCCGGCTTCGGGTTCTGGGGCCTGCTCGTCTGGGGCCGCACGCGCTTGAGCGGCACAACCTTGAAGGCTGATCCCGCGTGGCTCGCGGCCGTCACGGCGGCCGGTACGCTCTTCTTCGCCCAGGTACTCGCTTACGAGATGATCGTGCTCGTTCTCCTCGCTCCGCTGATTCTGCAATGGCACGATCGCGGCCAATGTGTCGATTTCCGCATCACGATCGGCTTGTTGCTCTTCTTGATGTTGCCAATGAGTGTGATGGACCAGATCGCCAACTTGGGCGGACTCGGCGAGGATTCACGCGGCAGGATCCTGCTGCGGTCGCATCGCTGCTTCGGTATGGCGGCGCTGGTGATTTTTTTGCATGTACGCGGGCCCAAGCCGCTTGCGGCTGAGCGCTCGCTCGCTTCCGAGAGAAAGTCTCCCTCGTGAGGGCGAGCGCTAAGCCGCAAGCGGCTTCCACTACTTTGTTGACTTCGGCTTGAGATGCAGGACAATACACTATTCGCTACTGGAGATGGGACATGCTTGGAAAACTCTTCGTCGGCCTCGCTGGATTACTCGTCGTGCTCGCGGCCGGCTATTTCTACTGGCAAAATCTCGACAAACCGCGAACGTCGGGCGGCAACTCGTGTCTGACGGGGTGCTGTTCGATGCCGAAATCGACGCCGTCGGCTTCGGCGAAGTCTTCGTGTTGTTCGGGATGCGCGGAAGAGGAAACCGCCCAGCCCGAATTGCTAACGGTCATGCCGCGCGTCCTCAATGTCAATTAATTAAAGTACTCATCACGCTCCGCGTGATGTTCTTTTGCCAAACGGAACGTCTCCGTGGCATCGAAGAACATCACGCGGAGCGTGATGAGTACTTTAATTTGCTTTCCGCCTTCTTCTCTCATCTTGGAGTCACTCAATGCAAGTTCGTCGATTTTTCCCACTGTTCGCTATTCTCGTTCTCGCCTCGCCCGCTCGGGCCGAGGACGCCAAACCGCCGGAAGGGTTCGTCGCCCTCTTTAATGGCACCGATCTGACTGGCTGGAATGCCACCGCCAAAAAGGAAGTCTGGGGTGCCGAAAAGGGTGTCATCTTCTGCCAGGGTGGTGGCGGCGGTTGGCTGATGACGGAGAAAGAGTACGGCGACTTCGAGCTTCGCCTGGAATACAAGCTTCCCAAGATGGGCAACAGCGGCGTCGGCCTGCGCTCTCCTCTCAAGGGCGACCCGGCGTACGTGGGGATGGAAATCCAACTCATCGACGACGAAAACTGGAAGGGCCTCCAGACTTGGCAGCACACC
>JAIOQJ010000044.1 GCA_021413475.1 Planctomycetota bacterium
GTGGCACATCATCCTTTCCACCTGGAATAGCTGGTTGCCTGGAGACGTGAGGGGATTTCGTTCGAGTGAGCACAAAATTCATAGTTCCGGAGATTACAAAAACCCGCCGCCGGTCGAAGAACATGCTGCGCTTCGTCGATACCATGATGACCGAGCCGGGGAAACAATTCTAATTCCGGATGAATGCAAGCAAGTTGCCGGAGAGGCAATCATCGAGAAACTGACTAAAAAGAAATTCAGAGTGCTAGCGGTCGCGGTTTCGACGACCCATGCGCATATGCTCGTTGAACTTCCGACTGACATACGAAAAGTGCGGGCGATCGCAGGCCAATGCAAGACGGCATCTTCGCACGCGATCCGGGATCAAATACCTGGCCGAGTTTGGGCGGGCGGCGGCAAGCCCATACGCATCGACGATCCGGAACATCAACGCAACGTGTTTTACTACATCCTGAATCAGGAGAACGCTTGGATCTGGAGATTCAACGCGCCGCCCCAAGAGCAGAATTAGTCCCCAAGCCCCGAGGCGAGGCTTTGCGAGCCTCGGGGATATTGGTTTTGAGTCAATCAAGAATACATGCTTGGAACGTTAAACATGGCGAACTCACTCGGTTTTTGCATCGTCGGCTGCGGCATGATCGCGCGCTATCACACCAAGGCGCTCTCGGAGGTGCCCGGCGCAAAGCTCACGGCCCTCGTCTCGCGCACGGCCGGTAGTGCGGAGCGAATGATCGCCGAGACCGGTTCCACCGGCGTCTCGGTCCATACCGACCTGGCCTCGGCGTTGAAGGCCCCGAACGTCGACGTCGTGATCATCACGACCCCGTCGGGTGGCCATCTTGAGCCAGCCGTCCTAGCCGCCAAGGCCGGCAAGCATGTCGTCGTCGAGAAACCGCTCGAGATCACGCCCGAGCGTTGCGACCGAATCATCGAAGCATGCGATCAGAACAAGGTGAAGCTCTGCACCATCTTCCCCTCGCGCTTCCTCGATTCGAACACCGCTCTGCACGATGCCGTGGTCCAGGGCCGATTCGGCCGCATGACGCTGGGCGAAACCACCTGCAAATGGTGGCGTTCGCAGGCGTATTACGATGAAGGGGGTTGGAAAGGGACGCAAGCCCTCGATGGCGGCGGAGCCCTGATGAACCAGGCCATCCACAACGTCGATCTGCTTCTGTGGATGATGGGCGACGCCACGCACGTTTCCGGGTTCACCGCCATGCTCGCCCACGAACGGATCGAAGTCGAAGACACGGCCGTCGCTTGTTTGCAGTTCGCGAGCGGAGCACTCGGAGTCATCCAGGCAACCACCAGCGTCCATCCCGGCCTTCCCAAGACCATCGGCGTCCACGGCGATCGCGGCACGGCCGTCATCGAGCAGGAGGATATCCTCCGCTGGGAGTTTGCTTCGCCGTTACCCAGCGATGAATCGATCAAACAACGCTTCGCCCAGAAAGTCGGGGCGTCCGGGGGTGCTTCGGATCCGAAGTCGATTTCCCATCAGGGCCACGCCCGCCAACTCGCTGATTTCGTGCAAGCCATCCAAGGCAACCGCCCGCCGATGGTCGATGGCCGCGAAGGCCGTAAGGCGGTGGCGTTGATTTGTGCGATTTACGAGTCGATGCGGACGGGACGTGTCGTAAAGATCTAGACGCAAAAAAAAGAAACCACTCGCCTGGGGAGGCGAGTGGTTGGGGGAATGCAGTCCGGATAGGAGATCAACAGGTTAGGGGAGGTGAGACGCTGCGACAGACGGCCGGGGGAGGCCGGGGAACTCGGTTTGGGGGAAACCGCATGTTCCCAAGATCGCATCGCCTTCGACAAGCTCGTGAAGGGGGTTCATCGTGCTTGTCATTCTCGTGTCATCGGGGGAGATGTCGCGAGAACAAAGAGCTACAATGCATCACGCGTGCCAATCAATTCGGATTCGCGTTCAATTCGACTTATCTTCTGTCAGAGTCATGAGATAGGACTCGTTGGTCACACAGAGTTTTTCGGACGTGCCAGCGTGAATTGTAAAAAAGGGAGTGCGGATGTAAGAAGTGCCGCGATCATAACCTCCGCGATGCCGAAGTATTGCTCCTGAAGATATCGAAGTAATTGGACCAGAAGATATTTGCCGACGCCCTGCCGGCGGAGATCATTGCGTACCTGAATGTCCATGATCCCGATCGAAGGCGTGTTCCAGCGCCAGCCGTAGCCTTCCATTTCCCAGTAGAGAGCTCGGGCTGCTACTTGCCCGGTCGCTTTTTCATCGAGGCGAAACTCAAACTGTTCAAGCTGACCGATCATGCACTCTTGCCACCATGTACCCACACGACTCCGCGGCAGCACTTGCACTTCGAAGCGTTTGCGGAGAGACGTGAACCGCGTATCGACCACGTTGAGCGGATGATCCAGCTTACGATGGAAGACAAGGCAACGCCGTGCGGTCTGGTAGCCGCGGGCCTCGAAGAACGGCCGCATTGCGGGATCGCTTTCCAGAAAGCCGGGCGAGTTGCTGCCGCCGTAGAGGCCGAAGTAGAATGGGTTGATCGGTTTCATCCCGCCCGCGTAAAGCTCCTTGGCTCCACGCAGGCGAAGATAGTCTTCGCCACGGAGAAGAAGCTCGCTCCCCACGTGTTGACGTCGCAGAGCGATACGGGTGGCGATCATCGAGATGACGCCGAGCGAATGATCGAGTGCGGATTGTTCTTCATTGGGGCCGAAACCGGCATGGCAGAAGCCGACGGGAATGCCATCCTGGCACGCGATAATGAGGCCATCCGGATCGAAGTAAGGTTTCGAATAGACCCACTGGTCGAAAGGCGTGGCATTCCGGAGCGTGAAAGCCCCGCGATTGGGCAACGCTTCGTTCCAGACCGTTACCAGGTGTGGAGGATCGATATTCCGGAATGAGCGGTATTCAATCACGGAAGGGGCCTACTGCCGACGCGCGGGGAAATCCGGGTGGATTCGCAAAAGGGCATTATACGCGCTGTGCGGGAAATCGAGAGGTGGATAGGCAAAAACATCACGCGGAGCGTGATGAGTACTCGTCGTAGGACGGCCATCCCTGGCCGTCCTACGAAGCAAAATCTCAAGCGCAGCATGATGGTCCCTTCCCTATTGCATCTTTTCATCAGTGGCATCATTCGAGAAGTCGCATTATGATGATCTTCACGTGGCGGGCGCTTCTAGCTCCCGTGAAGGGCGGCTGGAAACCGCCGCTACGAAAAACTCCGGGAGCTCCCATGCGTCTCGTCATCATTCTCGCCGCATCTCTGTCGCTGGCGGCCGATTGGCCGCAGTTTCTTGGGCCGAATCGGGATAGCACGTCGCCCGAAACGGGCCTGGCACGCACGTGGCCAAAGGATGGGCCGAAACTCGTTTGGGAAAAGAAAGCCGGCTCCGGTTGGAGCGGTCCGGTGATCGCCGGTGACAAGGTGATTATGTTCCACCGGATTGATGGCGAAGAAGTCATCGAATGCGTCGAAGCCGCGACGGGCAAAGAGATCTGGAAGGCCGCCTACCGCACGCGCTACACCGACGACTTTAATTTCGACGACGGCCCGCGCTCGACACCACTCATCACGGGCAACAAGGTCGTGACGCTTGGGGCCGACGGCGATCTCTCGGTGCTTGATCTCACGGGCAAACTTCTCTGGCGCAAGAATCTCACCAAGGACTACATGCCCCCCAAGGGTTTCTTCGGTATCGCCACCTCGCCGATCGTCGTCGATGGCAAACTGCTTATCAATGTGGGGGCCAAGGGGGCTGGCGTCGTGGCGTTCGATCTCGATAAGGGGGACGAACTCTGGAAATCGACCGATCACGGCGTCAGCTACTCGTCACCAACCACCGCGATGATCGATGGTGAGGAAATGGCTGTCTTCTTCACTCGGCTAGGACTACTCGTTCTTTCACCAAAGAAAGGCGAAGTCCGTTACGAGTTTCCGTGGCGGCCGCGAATCAACGCGTCGGTGAATGCCGCCGCACCGCTTGTCATGGGAAGCCAGATTTGGATTTCGACTTCCTACAGCACCGGGGCGATTCTGCTCGAGGCCTCTAAGGGGGAACTCAAGGAACTCTGGAAGAACGACACCAGCATGTCGTGCCATTTCAACACGCCCGTGCGCGTGAAGGAGAATCTCTTTGGCATCGATGGCCGACAAGAGAGCCGAGCCAAGCTCCGCTGCGTTGATTGGAAGACGGGCAAGATTCTCTGGAACAAGGACGAATTCGGCTGTGCGTCGCTGATTGCTGCCGATGGCGTGATATTGGCAATGGTCGAGACCGGTGACTTGGTGATGTTCGAAGAATCCGCGAAGGAGTACAAGGAACTGGCTCGCGCTAAGATTCTTGGAGAGAAGGTTAGGGCTTCGGCGGCGCTCTCTGGCGGCCGGCTATTTGCTCGCGACGGCTCGAAGTGGGTGGCCGTCGATGTGAAGAAATAATGATTTTTCGGCCGGATGCGCTGCCGCGGACGGCCCAGGCGCTAGATCAACTCTGTTCGAGTATTCCCTTGCGTTTGCGCCACTGTACTCATCACGCTCCGCGTGATGTTCTTCAATGCACCGGAAACGTTCCGTTTGGTGAAAGAACATCACGCGGAGCGTGATGAGTACTTTGCTTCTCGCCCCTACGCCTTGCGCTTCCGCGTCGAGTCTTCGTCCATGCCGTTGAATCCAATCGATCGGTCGCTGCCCAGATCCTCCACGGCCTCAGCGGCCACTTCCGGATTCTCCGCGAGTTGACGCTTGAGATCGCGACGGCGATGCTTGCTTCCGGAGCGCTTTAGGACCTTCTTCATTTTGCGAAGTTGACGTTTGGCCGGATCGAGCGGCATGATTTTCTCCCGTACGAAGGAACGTACCCTTGCGAATCTTGCTGGCCACAGATGCCTGGCTGCCTCAAGTCAACGGCGTCGTCCGCACTTGGTTGACCTCGATTGAATACTTGCGGAAACTCGGGCATGAGGTCAAGGTCATCGAGCCGAACCAGTTTCCCGGGATGCCCTGCCCGTTGTATCCGGAAATCCGCCTCTGTTTGCCGTTGCCAGGCCAGATCGTTCGATCGATCAATGCGTTCCAACCTGACGTCATCCATATCGCCACAGAGGGGCCAATTGGCCTGGCGGTTCGCCTTTATTGCCGCCGTCGGGGATTTTTCTTCACCACCTCCTATCACACCAAATTTCCCGAGTACCTGCAACGGTTGGTTTTTCTGCCCACGCGGCTGAGCTATGGCTTCATGCGGCTGTTTCATTCCGGCTCATCGACGATCATGGTGGCGACGCCTTCGCTGGAAGAGGAGCTTCGCCAGCACAGCTTCCAGCCGCCGCTGAAACGCTGGTCGCGCGGCGTTGATCTTGAGTTGTTTCACCCGAGACCGAAAACACTTTTCGATTGGCCCCGGCCGATTCTTCTTTACGTCGGCCGGGTCTCGAAGGAAAAGAGCATTGAGGATTTCCTGAAAGTGAACGCCCCCGGCACCAAGGTGGTCGTCGGCGATGGACCGATCCGCGAGCGGCTCGAAAAACAGTACCCAGCCGCCAAATTCCTTGGCTACCGCAGCGGTCAGCCGCTGGCCGAGTGCTACGCGAATGCCGACCTGTTTGTCTTCCCTAGCAAGACCGATACCTTCGGGTTGGTGATGATCGAAGCCCTCGCCTCCGGTTTGCCCGTGGCCGCGTATCCCGTCGTGGGGCCGGCCGACATCATCACGCAACCGGGGATGGGGGCTCTCGATCAAAATCTCGAAAAGGCCGTGGAACGCGCCCTCAAGGAAGGCGACCCCGAAACCAGCGCCCGGATCGGTCGGCAATACACCTGGGAAAACTGCACAGGGCAACTTCTGGCGAATTTTGTCGACGTCCGCTCAGGGCGCGCGGCCATTTCTTGACCACGCCTGGTCAGACATCGTTCAGTAGATATTGCTTTCACGACCGCGAAATTGCAGTCAGCTTCACCTGGAACGAATCAGCGTGGGTGAAAACTGCCTACAACGATCGCAATTCGGCCAAATTGAATGTCGTTGATTGTTTAGGCACATCGTTTGCAATTCTTGTGTGATTCTCATTCACACGCGACAATTGCATGAAGGTGCTACCGTGCCGAACTCCATTCGTCGAGTTGCATTCACACTCATTGAACTCTTGGTGGTGATTGCCATCATTGCAGTTCTTATCGGCCTACTTTTACCAGCTATTCAAAAAGTTCGCGGGGCAGCCTCTCGCGCGAAATGTCTCAGCAACATGAAGCAGCTTGCCCTGGCCATGCATACCTACGAGAACGCGCTCGGCAATCTTCCGTATTCGAAGCGAGATACTGCCCCTCAGCGTAGCTGGGCACCCGATGTCCTGCCGTACCTCGAACAGGCGAACATGGTTAGCGGGGCTTCTTACGATCTCAACGAAAACTGGTGGCGCAGCACCTCGCCGACGACAGGGGCGTCCATTCCGAACTCGAACACGGTGCAACTGCATCTCGCCATCTTCAATTGCCCTGCAACGCCGAACCAGAAGCGCACCCAGAACAAATCCGAAACTCCGCCCGAACAGAATAAAATCGGTGCATGCGGCGATTACTTTGTCGTGGAAGGCGTGAATATCGGCATCAACGCCGAGCTTCCGGGCGACCAGCAGTTTTCCACGACGGCCGATCTCAAGGGTGTCTTGCGCAGGGAAGCGGAAGGTTTCTCGAAATTCAACCAAGTTAGCGATGGGGCCTCGAACACGATCCTACTCGGTGAGTGTGCTGGTCGAGAAGATGTCTGGCGCGGCCGAGTCATGAAGGCCGCGGCAGCCGATAAGACCAACCCGAACTGCGCCCGCGCCCGCGGTGGAGCCTGGGCTACCAACGACAACCCGTATGACATCGGTACGCGCGTCGATTGGTGTACTAACGCCACCCCGATTCCGGGCACCATGAAGATCAATAACTCGAATGAATGGGGGCATTTCTTCTATAGCTTCCACGATAGCTCGGCTAATTTCGCCATGGCCGACGGTTCCGTGCGCACGATCCGCGATAGTGCTTCTCTCTGGACCATCGCGGCCATGTGTACGCGCAGCGGCGGAGAAATCGCCAGTCCCGATTGAGTGTTTTCCCGCTTTTGTTCGCAACGAGTCGAAGAAGTGAAGGAAATAGCGAATTACAAAGACTTATCACGAAAGCACGAAAGAATGAAAACACGAAAGTAGGCATGAGTTCATTTAGTGTTTTCATTCTTTCGTGCTTTCGTGATAGGTCTTTTTGCGAGTCGTCCTTGCCCCCGCGACGCTTTCGAGTATCGTGAAGTCACATCGGCCTGGCGTTCTCTCCACGACCAAAACCGGGTTCCTTCCATGAAACTCTCCCGCCTTCCGCTTTTTTTGATTCCGGCCATCCTGGTTGGCATGCTACCCGCTTGCGGCAAGGATTCCGGGAAACTCAAAATCGCCATCGTCACCAATAACCCCGCAACATTCTGGACCATCTGCGAGGCGGGCGCCCGCAAGGCGGCGAAGGAAAACAACGTCGAATTGATTTTCCGTCGGCCGGAGAAGGGCGATGTCGGCATCCAGCGGCAGATCATCAAATCGCTGACCGAGCAGGGGGTCAATGGCATCTCCATCAGCGTGATCGATCCGAAGGAACAGGCCCTGGAACTCAAGCAGGTGGCCAGCAAGACGAAACTGGTGACGATGGACAACGATGCCGACGGCAGCAATCGCATTTGCTACGTCGGGACTGACAACTATGCCGCGGGCCGCGAAGCCGGGCGATTAGTGAAGCAAGTGTTGCCCCCAGGCGGCGGTGAAGTCGCCATCTTCGTCGGGCAGATCACGCCGGTCAATGCCCGCCTGCGTTACCAGGGCGTGGTTGATGAACTGGCGGGCACTGGGGACCGAAATGTTGAAGGGACTCCCGTCGAGAAAATGGTGAAGGACAAGAAAATCTTTTATCGCAAGTTCGGCAACTATCTCCTCTACAACGGCGAAGCGATTACGGATGGTGCCAACGAAGAGGAGGCCCTGAAAAATGCCAAGGGGGCACTCGAACTCCTGGGAGACCGCGACGAAGTCTGCCTGGTGGGGTTGTGGGCTTACAACACGCCGAAGAATCTCGAAGCCGCCAACTCGAAGACCTTCACCAAAGTCAAAATCGTCGGTTTCGACGAGAACGAGATCACCTTGAAGGGAATCGAGGACGGCCGTATCCACGCCACCGTGGTGCAGGACCCGTTCAACTTCGGATATCTCTCCGTGCAAATCCTCGCCGCCGAAGCCAAGGGCGATACTTCGAAGCGCGACATCAAACCGATTCCGTATCGTATTGTCACCAAAGACGGCGGGCTGACTCGCGACGTCGATGGCGTCCAGATCGAGAACATCAAAGCGACCGTGTTCCGCGACAAACTTCGCGAACTTCTCGATTCCGTGAAATAGCATCGCATGACCGCAATCATCCCCCTATTCGAGGCTCGCGGCATCCGCAAGCGGTTCCCGGGCGTGATTGCGCTCGATGGCGTCTCCGCGTTCGTCAATCGCGGTGAAGTTCTGGCCGTGGTTGGCGAGAATGGGGCCGGCAAATCGACGCTGATGAAGATCATGGCCGGCGTCTACACGCTCGACGAGGGGACGATGCTCCTCGACGGCCGCGACATTTCCTTTCGCAACGTGGCCGACGCCTTGCAGGCCGGCATTTGTCTCATCCATCAAGAACTGAATCTCGCCGAAAACCTCGACGTCGCTGCCAACATTTTCCTCGGCCGCGAACGCCTCTGGGGCGGCGTGTTCGGCTGGCTCGATCGCCGGGCCATGGCCCGCGAGGCCGCTTCGTTCTTGAGCCGGGTCGGCCTTTCCCCCGATCTCGTCGATGTTCAAGTCGGTCAGCTCGCTCCCGGCCAGAAACAACTCGTTGAGATCGCCCGTGCCCTGTCGCTCGATGCGCGGCTCATCATCATGGATGAACCAACGTCGAGCCTCACCAGCGGTGAAACCGAACGGCTCTTCGAAGTGATCGACGATCTCCGCCGTTCGGGGGTCGGCATCGTCTACATCTCGCATCGCCTGGCGGAAGTGAAGCGCGTGGCCGACCGGGTCACAGTGCTGCGCGACGGCCGCAATGCCGGTGAACTCGAACGGGCCGAGGTCAATCACGACAGTCTCGTGCGCCTGATGGTCGGCCGCGACTTGAAGCAATTGCAGCACCGGACGCGGCGACTGGAAGCACCGAAGCCGCTGTTGGAAATCCGCGACTTACGTTATCGCGGCGGGCCTGCTCAGGGGATTTCCCTCACGGTTGGGGCGGGGGAAATCGTTGGCATGGCCGGTCTGGTCGGCGCGGGAAGGACCGAATTGGCCGAGGCGGTCTTCGGCATCCGACCGATCGTCAGCGGAGAGATTCTGCTGAATGGCAAGACGCTGTCGATCGCCAACCCTGGCCAGGCCGTCGCAGCGGGGCTCTTGCTCGTCCCTGAGGATCGCCGCTTGCACGGGCTGGTTCTCGAAGAGAGTGTCGGCTTCAATCTCAGCCTGCCTAATCTCGATCGCTTGAGCACGCGGCGAATCGTCAGCCGTTCGCGAGAACGCACAATGGGGCTCGCGTTGATCGAGCGACTGCGGATCAAGACACCCGGCCTGGGCAAAGAAGTTGGTTTGCTCTCTGGCGGCAATCAACAGAAAGTCGTCTTCGGCAAATGGCTGGCCCGCTCACCGAGCGTGCTGATCCTCGACGAACCGACGCGCGGCGTCGATGTCGGTGCGCGAGGCGAAATCTACGCGATCATCGATCAACTCGCTGCCGCAGGCGTCGGCATCTGGATGATTTCCAGCGATATGGAAGAGTTTTTGGGGATGAGCGACCGCATCGTAGTGCTGCACGAAGGTAAGGTCGCGGGGGAATTGAATCACGGTGAATTCAGCGAAGAGGCGGTGATGCGCTTGGCGACGGGGGTGAGTTAGGGTTTGATCCCACAAGCTCAGAGGTGAGGCTTAGCGAACCTCTGGGATGATCTCTCATGGGATGATCACTCAATCACCTTCAACTTCTTCCGCGCCTCGTCCTGACGCCCTTCCTTCTTCGTTCGGAAATCGTGTTCGTAGAGTTTGATGGCCGTCTTGAACGAATCCTTCGCTTTATCCTTCTGGCCGAGCTTGAGGTAGACGTCGCCTAGATGGTCCCAGACCGTGGGGTCTTCCGTACCGTGCGAAAGGGCCGATGCTTTTTCAAGCCAATCGCGGGCCTCTTCGACTTTCCCCTTGCGGAACAGAACCCAACCGAGGCTATCCAGATACGCGGCGTTGTCCTCCTCTTCATGGGAAACCTGGCGGCGCTGAATGTGGTCAACCTCGATCGCCTTGCGGATCATCTTCTCCGCCTCGTCGAGATTCAGATTCCGGTCTGCCCATTGGTAGCCCAGGTCGTTGTTGGCGCCGGGGTCGTTCGGGTCATCCGCGAGGATATTCTTTAATTGCTCTTCGGACTTCTCGTGGTCGCCCTTGAGATGGTAGACCGACGATAGCGTATATCGGACTAGTTTGATTTCATCCGCCTGAATCACTTCCTTGAGAAGCGTCTCGCACTCCTGGATGGCGGCGGGATAGCGGCCGACGCGGGACAAGATGCGAACCTTCCGGCAACGCTCCTGGACTTTGTTTCCAGCACCCGCCAGCTTGATCGCTTTATCGGCTTCCTCGATCGCTTCGTCGATCTTTTCCTTCTCGCTGTACGCGAGCGCCAGGCCGCGATGGAACATGAGCCGGTTGGCCTCCTCGGCCTTGCGCATGCCGTAGAGAGCTTCCTGGCAAAGAATGATGATCGCGTCGTGCTTGCGTTGCAGCCAGAGCACTTCGATCAGCCCGCCGTACACTTCGGCCTCTTGAAGCGTTTCCCGATTGGCCAGGCAATGGCGGAAGAATAGCTCGGACTTGTCGTATTGTTTCGCGTTGGCTGCCAAGCCCGCGAGGAATTGCCAGGTCTCGATCTTGCGTTCCTTAGGTCGGCGTAGCTCCTGAACCGCGACCGGCAGTAGCGAGTTGACGAGGCTCGTCTCCGTTCGCAGCACTTGCAGCATCAACCGGCCGCGATTGCGGGCGGCTTCACGTACATCAATGCCGATATCGTCTTTCGAGATCGCCGTGCCGAGGACGGCATCGAAGAGTTCCAGCACGGCAATCATCTTGTCGCCGGACTGATAGAGCTTGAAGAGGCCCCGGTAAATATCAACATGCACGAAGCGATCCGCGAGCTTGCGATAGACGGCCTCGGCCTGCGCGAACCCGCCAGGGTCGCGGGCCAGTTCTCGCGCGTAGAGCAACTGGATGGCGAGCACGTCCGGCGAACGCTCGGCATGCATCTTCAGCTTGGACACGACATCGCGCTCGCGGTCGAGCTTGCGTAGAACGAACGCCAGCTTCTCGTACGGTTCCGGGTCGATCGGTCGAAATTCAAGATAGGCGTCAAGGAACGTCGCCGCCTCGCTCCATTTTTCGCGGACCATGCAGGCCTGGGCCAGGTTCCAGTTCAGGCGGACCGCTTTCTTCTTCGTCTCGGGATCGGACTGCGCGGTCAGGTAATCGCGAGATTCCTGGAACGCCTTGATGGCATCGTCGTAGCGATCTTCCTTCAGGTGCGCATGGCCGACTTTTTCATAGGCCAGGGCCGTGGCAACGGCATGTTCGTCGCGCGTGAGAGTTTCGCTGCCGATCAGCCGCGCGCGATGTTCGATCAGGTGTTTCGCCAGCCGTTGCTGGGTGTCGATTACGCCTTCGTTGTCGGCACTTTTTTCCTGCAACGCGGCCAGATCGAGAAGCATGAAATACTGGAGGTCGTGCCGATCGCCCGCCCGGGGGCTGTTGACGCCCTGCTTGAGCGCCGCGATTGCCTCCGCCGTTTGGTTGTTTGCACGGTAGAGTTTCGCCAGTTGATAAGCGGTGTCGCTATCGTCGGGGACGCGTTTCAAGACACGACGGCATGCATCGAGCGCGTCGTCTTCGCGAGCCAACGAGAGGTAGAGCGGAATCAGGGCTCGATCGGCGGCGGGCGTTTCGGGATCGAGTTTCGCCGCCTCTTCCAGGAGCGTCATGGCCTCGAGCCAACGATCGCCGCGATGCCGCATTACCCCCATCGCGAAGAGGATCTTCGACTCGCGACGGGTGGCTTCTTCGCCGCTCAGCGGGGTCGCTTTAAGGACCTCGGGCCGATCCTCGAATGCCGGCTCCGCTTTGGCGTTGGCGGCCAGAGAGAGGATCAGAAATGTCGTCCAACTGAAAAGCCGAGTGAATCCAGGCATCGCAAAGCCTCCCCGATGTGGAGCAAGGGTGCTCCAGCATCCGGGGGATGGTACCCGGAAGTGTCTTTTTCGCCAACCCGAGTCGCGAACTGTCGAATGCCCGAGATGCGCCAACCGGGATGAAATGGTTGGGGCGAAAGTGCATTATCCATTCGTTGCTTTGTTTTCGCATACCCGGCTGCAACGAATGGACCGTTTTTGCAACGCATTCCGGTCGTTTTGCAATGGAAAAGTGCCGTTTTGCAAGGCATTCTGGCCGTTTTGCAATTGAAAAATGCCTTTTTGCAACGCATTTCCGTGGTTTCGCAACGAAAAAGTAGCGCTCGATCGCTTCGGGGTTAGCAAAAAACCAATGGGCATTCGGTCTCGGAATACAATAAAAATTTCCCATTTCCCCGATTTTACCCGAGTTATCAAATGCTCAAACGAAGTCTAATTGACCAGTTTCGCGTGCCGGCCGGAAAAAAGATCAAGTTGAAGGACTTCGACACGAGTTGGGCTCAGACTCCGGAGCTCGAAGAACTCGGTAAGGACGAAGTTAAAGAAAAGGCCAAGGCGACGCTTCAAGCCAACCTCGCGGAACTGTCCGCGGCGCAAGAAATGCTTTATGCGAATGACACCTATTCCGTACTCATTATCCTTCAAGCGATCGATGCCGCGGGTAAGGATGGCACGATCAAGCATGTAATGTCGGGGGTAAATCCGCAAGGCTGCCAGGTTTACAGCTTCAAAAAGCCCTCGGCGGAGGAACTCGATCACAATTTTCTGTGGCGTTGCATGAAGGTGCTCCCTGAACGTGGGCGGATCGGCATTTTCAATCGCTCGTATTACGAAGAAGTGCTGGTCGTGAAAGTTCATCCGGAACTACTCGATTTTCAGCAACTCCCGCCGGGCAAACGCGGCAGAGCGTTTTGGAAGAAACGCTATCAGGACATCAACAACTTCGAACGCCACCTGGTGCGTAACGGCACGATCATTCTCAAGTTTTTTCTGCACCTCTCGAAGGACGAGCAGAAGCGTCGCTTTATCGACCGGTTGGACGATCCGGAGAAGAATTGGAAGTTCTCCATGGCAGATCTCGATGAGCGGGCCTTCTGGAACGATTACCAGCGTGCCTACGAGGACGCATTGCGTGCCACCAGCACGCGTTGGGCTCCGTGGTACGTTATCCCGGCCGATCATAAATGGGTGACGCGTACCCTGGTGGCCGACATTCTGACTACGACAATCCGTTCGTTGAAACTGAAGGTTCCGGAATTGAGCGTGAAACAGCGGGAGGCACTGCTGGAAGCGAGGAAGAGCTTGGAAGCGGAGGGGACGTAGCATTAAAGGCGAGCCGGCTCCCGTTAGGGGCCGGAGGAATCTTACTCCTCCGGCCCGTCGCGGCCACGTCCTGCGGCGTGAACGGCCGATCGAAGACGTGTTCGCCACGGGCGGTGCTCTTGCCGACCGTTTGGCCCATCTTCATGCTGCCGCAACCCATCAGAACGCTGAAGACGTTGCCCCAGTGGTCGCGGCCGCCCTCGGGGTTCATTCGCGGCGTGCGGCCGAATTCGCCCATCGCGACCACGAGCGTCTTTTCATAGAGCCCGCGCGAAATCAGGTCCTCAATCAACGCGGCAATTGCGGTGTCGACCGGCGGAATCAGTTTGCGCGCACCCGGTTCGGTGGCCAAGCGATTGGCGGTGCCATGATGATCCCACGGTTCTGTGTTCACAGTCACAAATGTCACTCCCGCTTCGACCAGCCTGCGGGCGAGCAAGGTACTCTGCCCAAAGATGTGGCGGCCGTAACGATCGCGAAGGGCATTCGGCTCGGCGGCGATATTGAACGCATCCGCCACCCGGCGGCTTGTCAGCAGGTCGAATGCTCGGCGGTTCTGTTCGTCGAGCCCGGGATTGGAACGATCCGATCCGCGCCGAATCGAATCGAGACCTTCGAGCAGGCTCTTGCGATCTTCGAGCCGATCGAACGTGAGATCGGGTGCGAGCGTCAGGTTCCGGACCTTGAATTGCGGCAAGTTCGGGTCGGATTCGACAATCAACGGATTGTAGCCCGTCCCCAGATAGGCCGAGTAATGAAAGAAGTTATCGGTCCCGCCGCGCAGATGCGGAACGGCCACATACGGCGGCAGACCCGGTTGATTCGCACCACGCAACTTCGCGGTGGCGGACCCCATCGATGGCCGTAACTGCTGGCGAAAATTCGGAACATTGAAGGCCGGCCCCTCGAAGCCGGTCAACATGAAATGATTGCCTTTCGTATGGTCGCCGCTGCCGTGATTCACGGAGCGAACCACGGCCAAGCGATCCATCAGCTTCGCTTGTTCCGGACACAATTCGCCAAACTGCACGCCCGGCACGCTGGTCTTGATCGCCCCAAACGGTCCGCGATAGGCGCTGACGGCATCGGGCTTCGGATCCCAGGTTTCCATGTGCCCCGGCCCGCCGCTCATCCATACGAGAATGACACTTGTATCCTTGCGATGCTTATTGCCTTGTTGTGCAAGCAATCGCTGAAAATCACCCCGGGCCAAGCCGCCGACGCCGAGCACGCCCGCCTGCAAGAAACTGCGGCGATTGACGACCGAGGCGCCGGGCTGAGACGATCCAAGGATTTT
>JAIOQJ010000494.1 GCA_021413475.1 Planctomycetota bacterium
TCAACTGAACAACCTGCCCACTTGATAAGTTATCAGCGCCCCTAGATAGGCCAGCGTGGTCATGTAGACGAATGTAAACACCGGCCAAGACCACGTGCCGGTCTCGCGGCGGATGACGGCCAGCGTGGAAACGCACTGGCAGCAAAGGGCGAAGAAGACCATCAAACCCAGCGCGACGGCCGTGCGGTGCTTCGCCCGTGGCGATTCCGGATCGCTCTCCCATTCCTTCTTGACCGTCTTGCCAAGCGGCGTTTCGCCGGCATTGTCGGCTTCGCGGATGCTCTTGGGGTCAACATCGCCCTGGTTGTAAATGATGCCGATGGTGCCAACCACGACTTCGCGGGCGGGGAAACTCGCCAAAGCCGCCATGCCGATTTGCCAGTCCCAGCCGAGGGGAACGAAGGCGGGTTCGAGCGCTCGGCCCGCTTGACCGAGATAGCTTTGGCGTTTCCACTCGCCAAACAGGTTGTCGGCCTGGCCCTGCTTTTCTTCGATCTGTTCCTTTTTTTCCTTGAGCTTGTCGGCCGACTCCTCGCCCTCCTCTTCCAGTTTCTTGGCCTCGTCCTCAAGCCCTTCGACTTCCTTTTTCAACGACTGACTTTCCTTATCGAACGACCGGCCGTCGGACATCGAAGAAGGGAAATAAAGCAACGCCCAGATGAGAATCATCGATGCGAAAATCAGCGTGCCCGCGCGATAGACGAACGCCCACCCTGCGCCGAACATTCGCCTGACTACTGTTTTCGCTTGGGGCCATTTGAAGGAGGGCATCTCCATCACGAACAGCGGCGTTGCCCCTTTGAGGAGCGTGCGTTTCAACACCAGGGCAACCAGGGGAGCGATGATGATGCCGAGTAAGTACATGCCGAATAGTGCCAGCCCGGGCAACCACCAGGGGTCGCTCAGGAACACGCCGATCAACAACATGTAGAGCGGCAAACGTGCCGAGCAACTCATGAGCGGCGCGACCATGATCGTGGCCAGGCGGTCACGGCGGTTCTCGATCGTCCGCGTCGCCATGATGCCGGGAATCGCGCAGGCCACCGACGAAAGCAACGGGATGAACGATTTACCGTTCAAGCCGCACTTGGACATGATCTTGTCCATCAAAAACGCGGCCCGGGCCATGTAACCGCAATCTTCAAGCACGGCAATGAAGGCGAAAAGGATGAGGATCTGGGGGATGAATACCAGCACGGAGCCGACGCCGCGAATCACACCATCCGCGAGCAGCGAGCGCAAAGGGCCGGGATCCATATTCTCTCGGACCCGTTCCGCAATCCACTCTTTGCCGGAGTCGATCAGGCCCATGATCGGTGCGGCCCAGAGGAAAATAGCCTCGAAGACGACGAACATCAGCGCCAGGAAGATGATCGAACCCCAAACCTTGTGCGTCAGGACGCGATCGAGGCGATCGGAGAACGAGACGGGCCTCACTGCGGGCCGAACCACGCAACCTGTCAGTGCCTTGCGGATCCAGGCGTAGCGGGTCTTCGCCTCCACGGCCGGCACCGCGCTCCCCGCCTCGGTGAGGCGTTGGCGAGCGGACTGCACATGCTCCATCAACGACAGCCCGAACTTCTTGACCAGCATGCGTTCCGTGTGGCCGCCGACGTCGATCAGCAAGCGATGAACCAGAAACGTCTCGACGCCCGGCAACTCCCGCGACAGGTCGGCGACTTCGCGCTCGAACACTTCGGGAAAGGCTGGACCGGTCACACCCGGAGTGGAACCGGCGATGTCGACCACGGTTTGCAGCAGGCGATCCAGGCCCTTGCCTCGATTCGCCTGGATCGGCACGATCGTCAGGCCCATCTGCTTAGCGATCTTGTCGAAATCGATCGCCAGGCCCTTTTTCTCGGCCATGTCGATCAAGTTGACGGCCAGGACGATGGGAACCCCCAGGCTCATCAACTGGGTGGTCAGATAGAGATGGCGTTCCAGATTGCAGGCATCGACGATGGCGATGACCACATCGGGGCGAGGCTCTTCGGGTCGATGGCCGAGGATGAAATCGACGGTCACCATTTCATCCGGGCTGCGTGCCGCGAGACTGTAAGTACCTGGGAGATCGACGAAGTTCAGCGTGGTGTCGCCGACCTCAGCCTTTCCCTTGCTCAGTTCGACGGTGACGCCCGGATAATTGCCGACGTGCTGGCGCAGGCCGGTCAAGGCGTTAAAGAGCGTGGACTTGCCCGTGTTCGGGTTGCCCACCAAAGCCACGGTCAGGGTGCGTTTTGCCATGAAGAGTTCAAAGCGGTGTGACGGTGATGCGAGCGGCCTCGATCTTGCGGAGACTCAACCGAGTCTCGCCGATCTGAATCTCAATCGGGTCGCCGAGGGGGGCGAAGCCAACAACTTCAATCTCTTCCCCTTCCAGCAAGCCAAACTCCATCAGACGCTGAACGAGTTCAACAGGCCCATCGATTTGATCGATGCGGCAGCGCTTACCCGTTTGCAATTGGTCGAGCGTGGGCATTAGTTGCCATGTGGCGAGGAGATCGGTCGGACCAGAATGCGGGAACAAGCATCGCCCCGCAAACAGAGCTTGCAACCTTCGATGTTCAGCATGCAGGGAGAACCATCTTGCACGACTTGCAACCGGCTGCCGGCGCGAAGGCCCAACTCGGCCATTCGGTTCACCCAGCATGGATCGCCGTTGATCTCGGCGACATCCGCCCATTCACCCGTTTGGAGCAATTCCAGCGGTAGAAGGCACTCGGCGTACATTTCCAGTTCCGATGCGGCAGGATGGAAAGGCGGCTGGTTAATGAGACTCAATCTCACTTGATCATAGCGACAATCGGTTTGGCGTCAAGCGTTTATTGAAGGATCGGAGAAAATGGGTGGCAAAAATGAACCCATTAGAGACGCAATCGCAAAAAATGAGCTGTGAAACCACCACGCGGAGGGTTACCGTAGCGGAGCGATTTGAGCCCTCGGATTATCATGACACCGCTCGGGCGGCAAAGCGCTCCGCTGCGGAAACCCTCCGCGTCGCGGCTTCACAGGATGCGTCGTACCCTCAAATACTCCGCCAGTCCTTCTTGCCAAGATCGCATCGGTGGCAACCCGACAGCATCCGCATGGTCACGAGCGAGAACGCTATACGCGGGCCGCCGGGCCGGCGTCGGATAGTCGCGGCTGGGAATGGGAGTGAGACTCGGTTGCAGCCCTGCTTGCTGGAAAATCTCACGAGCAAACTCGTACCAGGAACAGGAACCGGAATTCGTCAGGTGATAAAGGCCGTAGTGATCGGTGGCGATCACAGGAATAACGGCCGCCGCGACGTCGCCGACGTAGCTTGGCGTGCAGCGTTGGTCATCGACCACGCGGAGCGGCTTGCCCTCCCCCGCGACGCGCAGCATCGTTTCGACGAAATTGCCCCCTTTGCCGCCCGTCCCGCGCGAACCATAGAGCCCGCAAGTGCGGATGACGAAGTGCTTCGGGCAAATCTGCCGGGCCCAGTACTCGCCCGTGAGTTTGCTCAGCCCGTAGGCACTCGCCGGTCCGGGTGCGTCGCTTTCCTTCCAGGGTGTTCGCCGCGTCGTGTCGAGACCGAACACGTAATCGGTGCTGAAGTGAACCAGCGTGGCGTCGAGCGATCGACAAGCGAGTGCCAAGGCGCGAACGCCCCACGCGTTGACCGCGAAAGCGGCCTCGGGTTCTGTCTCGGCTCGATCAACCAGATTGTACGCGGAGCAATTGACCACCACATCGGGACGGATGGTTTCAAGAACGGATTTCAATTCCGTAGGCTTTTCCAAGTCTGCCTGTTGGCGTACCAGGGGGATAACATCCCCCGGCAGCAACGGGCACAGAGCCCGACCAAGTTGACCGGCCGAACCGATGACGGCATATTTCATCGTTGCTCCCAGAAACAACCTGAGCCGCCGTGGATCGGGGATCGCACGGCGGCTCGGGTGAATTCCACCGAAACAAGAATTACTTCTTCTTCGGGTCTTCCTTCGGCTTCGGCAATTGCGATTCATCCGTGGTATTCACAGTTGTGGACTGCTTCTGATCGAGAGTAACCGAGGTGCTGCTGCCGCCAATCTCGATCGTGAGCGAACCAGCCAGTGCAAGGTCTTTGATCTCGACACTTTCGACACGGCCAAGTTTCGTGTTGAAGAGAATCTTGCCAGGAGGCTGCTTCTCTTTGGTCGCCAAGCTGGAGCTCTTGATCTTGTACGGTAAAGCCGGGTCCGCCTCGGCCGGGGCCGCGTACGTGATTGTGGTTTCTACTTCGATCAGATCTAGATCTTTGTTTGCCTTGTCAGCACCCTTATAGGTGTAGCTGTACTTGTTCGTGTAGGTGCCGATTGGCCCAAGATTGAGCGGAGAGGTGGATTCCCACTTCTCTTCAACCTTCTTGGGAGTGGCAGGAAGAACGCCAAAGGTCGGGTCGGCCATCTGCATCAAGGCTTGATCGTTCAGGATCTTCTTGAGCAACGGCTCCAATTGCTGATTGGCGGTCAAGAGCTTCTTGAGGAACTCGTCACGCCCGCTGACACTTTCAACCTTCATCGTCTTGGTGTTGTAAGTCAGGGTGAACGAGGAGCCTTTGAGAGCCTTAAAGAAATCCGCGAGCGCGGTGTTCGCTCCCGTGGCCGGGTTTTCCTGAGTTGAATCAAACGATACCGGGTTGCCCGCGATATCGATCGTCATCTGGATTCCTTCGATTTCCTGCTTGATCTCCCACTTGTCGCCGGTTTGCTTGATGGGGGTCCATTTGAAGAAGAAGGTCTGGTCCTGCTTCTGGGTGACGTCGATGCCCATTACCTTGATGTTCTGATCCGTGGTCGTCTTCATCTTCTGGTAAAACGGCTTATTGGCCGTAAATCTCCAGGCGAGACCCGCGGGAGTTTCATCGACCTTCTTGGGATCTTTCGGATCAACCTTTACAGGCTCCTTTGGATCGACTTTCTTAGGATCTTTCGGATCGACCTTTACCGGCTCCTTGGGATCGACCTTTGCCGGTTCCTTCGGATCGACTTTCTTCGAATCGACCTTTACCGGCTC
>JAIOQJ010000495.1 GCA_021413475.1 Planctomycetota bacterium
CGAGATATGGACGTCGCGCACTTCGAAGCCGGCTCGCTTGCGATTCAAGCCGCCTGGCCCGAGGGCCGACAGACGCCGTTCGTGCGTCAGCTGGGCGAGCGGATTGGTCTGATCGACCACTTGCGACAGTTCGCTTCGACCGAAGAAATACTCGATCGCGGCGGAAACAGACTTGGGATTGATCAACGAACGCGGGCTCATGTCCTGCTGTTCGCGGATGGCCATGCGCTCTTGAACCGTACGGCGTAGCTTCAGGAAGCCCTTGCGCAATTCGTCCGAGGCCAGCTCGTCGATGGTGCGCAGGCGACGGTTGCCAAGGTGATCGATGTCGTCCACCTGGAACTGCGCTTCTTCCTCTTTCGACTTCTGCGCATCGCGAAGCTTCAGCAGGTATTTGATGGCATTGACGAAGTCGACCGCGCGGAGGGTCATCTCCGTCTCGGGGACGTTCTGATCGAACTTGCGATTGATGCGGAAGCGGCCGACCTTGCCGAGCCGGTACCGGTTGGCATCGGCAAACTTCTCTTTGAAAAGATCGCGAGCCTTTTCGAGTTGCGGCGGATTGCCCGGCCGCAGACGCTGGTAGATCTTGAGCAGGGCCGCTTCGTGCGATTCCGTGCCGTCTTCAATGATTGCCGAGAGAATGAGCGGATCGCGGGGCGGAGCGAGCGCGGTCAATTCCTTGATCTTGCTGGCCACGATTTTGTCGACGACTGCCTGGGTGAAACTCTCACCGCTATTCAAGTAAACTTCGCCCGTCTCGGGATCAATGACATCGTCGTCAGCGAGCATCGGTGGGATTGCTTTGTCGGGATCTCCCGCCAGGCGCGAACGCGAGTCGGGCGACTTCATCTTGAGCGTTTCCGCCGTGTAGAACTCGCGGATGATCGCGGCACTCTGCGAGTACATCGGATCCATCGCACGGAGCAGCGTCATGGCGCTAAACTTGCCGGATTGATCGATCCGCACGCCGAGCGTGCCCTTCTTGGTGACGTTGATTTCGATCCACGAACCGCGCTCGGGGATGATACGGCACGAATGTAGCTTGGCGTCGCCGTCGATCTCGAGCACGAAGTCCACGCCGGGCGAACGATGGAGCTGGCTGACCACAACGCGTTCGGCACCGTTGATGATGAATTCACCGCCGCCGATCATGATGGGCATGTCGCCGAGGTAAACTTCTTCCTCGACCACGGATCCGTCCGTTTTACGGAGGCGCAGCCAGACCTTGAACGGCCGGCCGTAGGTAAGGCGCAGTTGCCGGCACTCGTCCGGATCGTAACGAGGCTTGCCGAGCTCGTACTTCACGTACTCGAGCGCAATTTTCTTATCGTAGCTCTCGATCGGGAAGATTTCCTTGAGAACGCCTTCGAGGCCGGCGGCCTCACGCTCTTCGGGGGAAATTTCGAGCTGCAGGAACTTCTTGTACGATTCGGTTTGGACGTCGGTGAGGGGTGGTACCTCGACGGCGTCGCCGAATCGTCCGAAGTTGCGGATCGTCGTCGGTTGAATAATTCGGACTGCCGGGATGGGCATAGCCGTTGCTCCCCCCAGAAAAGGACACGCGACGACAAAACCCGGCACACGCGGCAACGGGGCTTGCGTCTCGTGAGGAAATCAATTATGAAGTACAGGCCGCGATGCTTGGCACGCCAACCACGTCGGCGCGCGCGAAAACACAAGGTCCGCCTGGAACCCTGTGTTCGGTTGCCATGGAAAGAAAAACATCGGATGCGAATCGAGGAGATAGCGATCGCTTGGCACGCATTGTCACCAATGGAGTCCAATGGATTTGGGCGCATCAGTCGTGCCCCCGACCGTCACATCAGGGGTTAGCCGCTTCTAGCTTGAACGATATTACCACTCAGGCCAGGGGAAGCGCCTGCGCCGACTGTAGGGATTAGGTAAATGATATTATACCCGTGGTCGTCATACAAGACGGCCACGGGTATTTTTTTTCACCAGGTCACTTGATCGTGACTTTGGCCCCATTGTCTTCGAGTTGCTTCTTGATCTTCTCGGCGGTCGGCTTGTCGACGCCTTCCTTGACTGCCTTCGGAGCGCCTTCGACCAGGTCCTTGGCTTCCTTGAGGCCCAAACCGGTCAACTCGCGAACCACCTTGATGATGGTGATCTTCTTGGCGGCATCGAAGCCCGCTTCGAGAATCGCGTTGAATTCCGTTTGTTCTGGCGGCTTTTCCGCCGGGCCAGCCGCTGCGGCAGCCCCGCCACCGCCGCCACCGCCACCGGCGGCCGGTTCGATCTTGTAGGTATCTTTCAGATATCCCTTCAAAGCCACGGCCTGCACGATGGTCAGGTTGGCGATTTTGTCGCCGATTTCTTTGATTTCGGGGGCGACCGCAGTGTCACTCATGTTTCGAATCCCTTAAAAAGCCCCCGAAAGGTCGGGGGTTGTTAGCCCTACCCTCGGCAAGCCGAAGGCAATCTGGAAATGCCGCTGAAGCGTGCGGCCTAGCGTAATAGTTTGAAAACGGCAGCGATCATGCTGCAGGGGCGGGAGCCGCATCTTCTTTGCGATCCGCGAGTGTCTTGATCTGGCTGGCCACTTCGCTGGCCGCCCCGGTGAGGCTGCCTGCGATATCCGAAACCGGCCCCATGATCATGCCGAGAATATCGCCGATGGCTTCCAGCCGGGTCGGCATCTTCATTGCCATGTCGAGGCTGATCGCTTGTCCGTCGGCAACCGCCGTCTTGACGACGAATTTCTTGTCGTCCTTGGGGTTCTTCTTGGCAATGTCCTTCAGCAGGGCGTCAACCGCTTTGCTGAGGTCCTTGATGCTGTCCGCACCCCAGGCGACGACGGTCGTTCCCGACCATACCTTGTCGTCGAGCTTGACGCCTTGACCTTCGAATACCTTGCGGGCCAGCGTGTTCTTCACCATCTGCAACCGGACTTTCTTGTCGCGGAGCGTCTTGCGTGAAGTGTATTCCAGCAACGAACCGACGCGCACGGACGACAGGAGAACCATGTCGCGAACGCCCTTGAACGTCTTGGTCAAGGTGTCGATTTCGAGTTGTTTGACAAGCTTGCTCATCGTTCCATTCCCGTGGCGGCCTGATTCAGAACGTAATCCGGATGCCGGGACTCATGGTCGCCGACACTGTGACGGATTCGATGTAATTGCCTTTGACGTTCGACGGCTTGGCCGCGCGAACCTGTTCGACGAAGGCATGGATGTTGTCGACTAGCTTCTCTTCATCGAAGCTCATCTTGCCGACGCCGGCGTGGACACAGCCACCCTTGTCGGCCCGGTACTCAACTTTACCCGCTTTGAATTCCTTGATCGCCGCGGCGATATCGCCGTTAGCGGGGATCACGGTGCCGGCTTTGGGAGTCGGCATCAGACCGCGTGGCCCGAGGACTTTACCCAAGCGGCTCACTTGGCCCATCAATCCCTGGGTGGCGAGAGCGACGTCGAAATCGAGCCAGTTTTCTTTCTGAATCTTATCAACGATGTCGTTGCTGCCTGCGAAGTCGGCTCCAGCCTCTTTGGCCTTGGCCACGTCATCGCCCTGACAGAACACAACGATGCGGACCGCCTTGCCAATGCCGTGCGGAAGCGGAACACTACCGCGAACGCTTTGCTCGGCCTGCGTCGTGTCGATGCCAAGCTTCATGTGGATTTCGACAGTCTCGTCGAACTTGGCCCGCTTCATCGACTTCAAGGTGGCGATTGCCTTTTTAAGGGGCACCATTTCGTCCTTGTTGATCTTTGAAGCCTGGTTCTTCACCAGATTGCGGAGCTTCTTACCGCGGCGCGGCGGCACGCCGGGCTTGCGGATTTTCCGAGTGGCACCAGCGTCGAACGAGGCGGCACCCGCGGCAGCGGCTTTTGGCTCGGCTGGCTTCGGGGTCTTGGCCTTTTCCTCGGTCACTTCAGGTTTTGCGGTTTCTTCTGCCATGACTCGAATCGGGGTTCGAAGGTTCGGTTCGTGGTCCTATTTGATGCAAATCGACTTCCAGCGATCCGCGCCCGTTGGCTACGGAACTGGAAGTCGGTCGATGACAATCAGGGGAGGACGTCAGCCCTCGACAGTCAATCCCATGCTTCGGGCCGTCCCAGCGATAATTCGGGCGGCATGCTCAAGGTCGCGGGCATTGAGATCCTTGATCTTCTTCTGCGCGATCTCGGCAAGCTGCTTCTGAGTAACCTTGAAACCCTTGTATTTACCGGTTTTCTTGGTCTTCTCTTCGCCGGGGATGATTTCGCCGCCTTTTTTCTTCTCGATCGGAATCCCGGCTGCCTGCTTGAGCAGAATGGCCGCGGGAGGCGATTTGAGAATGAATTCGAAGCTGCGGTCGGAGTACACGGTGATGACCACCGGCACCATCATGCCCTTCAAATCACCCGTCTTGTCGTTGAACTGCTTGACGAACATGCCGATGTTCACGCCATGCGCGCCCAACGCGGGGCCGACGGGAGGTGCCGGGGTTGCAAGCCCGCCAGGGCATTGCAGTTTCACTTGTGCGGTTACTTGCTTCGCCATTGTCTACCAGTCCTAGGGCGTAAAATTCCCCTTAGTGGGAAAGCAGAATTCTATAAAGAAAAACAACCCCTGCCAGAGCAGAGGCTGATTTTTTTCCGATTCGGGGGTGGGACAGCTGAATATTAGTCTAAGTAGACCGGTTGCTCTGCAACCGGAATTCCGGTTGCAGAACAACCGGTCTACTCAAACCGGATCCACTTGCCAGTACTCGACCTCGACATCCACCGGCCGGCCCCAGATGGTAAGCACCACTTTGACCTTCGGGTTTTCCTTGGAGTCGATCGGGCTGGTGATTTCCTTGACTTCGCCTTCCATGTCCTTGAAGGTGCCGTCGCGGATCTTCACGCGATCGTTGACCGCGTAGGGGATGATGATCTTCTTTGTCTTGCCTTCGGTTTCCTCGCCGCCCGTTTTCTTGCCTTCGCCCTCTTCCTGGTCGAGGAGCATGCGTTCGACTTCGCGATCGTTCATCGGCGTGGGCAGCTTGTGGAGGCTGCCGCCGACGAAATCGCCCACGCCGGAGGTCTCGCGGAACAGATAGAGAATCCTGTCGTTGAACTCGACCTCGCACATCAGGTAGCCGGGGAATTTCTTGCGCTTGCGGACGACGCGTTTTCCCTTGCTGAGCTCCGTGACCTTTTCGGTGGGGATCAAGATACGGCCGACGTCTTCCTCAAGGCTGTCGATTTTGACACGCCGCAACAGGGCGTTGCGGATCGAATCCTCGCGGCCGCTCTGCACTTTGACGACGTACCAGCGTTTGTTGCCGACCGGAGCGATCGAGGCGGCGGTGAGAGGTGCATCAGCGGCTGCCGGTGTCTCCGGCGTCTCTTGACTGACGGCGGCGTGCGCTTCCTCGGCCGGTGCATCCTCGACGGCGACGGTCGCGGATTCGGATTCCATTTTTTCGTCTTCGTCGTTCATGAACTCTCTCGCATGACGTGGTTCGGCGGGCATGGGTGAAGGCGAGGGCGACCTCACCCCTTTATACTCCGGCAAATGCAGGCTCATTGCAAGGCCTTAGTGCCGGATTGATGTCACCATTCGCTCGAGTTGACCTGTTTGGTTTCGTTCGGTCTCGTCTGAGCATCCGTCGGCAACACGTTGATGATTTCACGACTTAGCAATTTGCCCCAGAACACATCAACAACGAAAAGGAATGCCGTGATGATGAAGAGGGTGATGAGGACGACAATCGTATCCTGAATCAATCGGGCACGCGGCGTCCAAGAAACTTTGTTGATTTCGGCTTCGGTGGCGATCAAGAAGTCGGCGAAGACCGGGAAGTTGACCACGCGCCAGGCAAACCAGATCGTCAAGGCAACCAGAAGCAGCGGAATCATGAACGGGGCATTCGGAATCAGCAAAATCGACGTTTTTACAAACGGCAGAGTGACAGTCCAATTTTCGCTCGTGATGGTCCGATTATGAATCAAGGTGTAAACGCCACTGCCGAGGACGATGATGATGCCCAGGATCGTCATGCGACGAACCTTGAGTCCCTGATTGCGTTTGTAAGAAGTAAGGCTGAACCATCCAGCCGCTTCGAGCCCGATCGACCATCGTTGAAAGCGATCCGAGGCCAGGAACTTATAGAAGAAGAACAAACATAACGCGAAGAAGGCGAGCGAGAAAAAGTGGCCAACTTCGATACCGGCGGCCATTCGTTCGAAAGTCGCGAGCAGGCCGCGAACCAAGAAAAAGCCGACAAAAACCGAGGTCATTGCAAGGAAAATCGCGCCGCGCAACCCTTGCTGCGGATGCGGGCCGGCGAGATTCATACCAAAGATGCCGAGGAACACGGCCACGGCAACCTGAGCGACGACGCGGAAGAAGCCGTCGATACCGCCGCCAACCAAGGGTACAAGCCAAGAGCTGATGCCCATGTGCCAGAGTTGCGGCACCCCATAAAACACAACGGCGAGCGCGGCCAGAATGAACACACCGCCTGCCAAGCCGGCTACCCATAGGGAAGCGGGTTGCGAAGCGGGCGTCGTTTCCGGCGAAGTCGGAGCGGCAACGGACATGGGTATCCCTGTTCAGCAAGGAGGAACCAGTTCCTCCTAGGTGGAAAGAGCCCCGTTCATCCTGGAACGAGGCTTTTGAATCGACACGATCGAGCGATCGCCTGTTCTTCGCAGCGACGCTCTACCAAAGTTGGAGCAGGGGCGGAAGGAGTCGAACCTTCAACCGGCCGCTTTGGAGACGGCTGCTCTGCCAATTAAGCTACGCCCCTATCAGGCGGTTCGTTTCGAGCGAACAACATTCCGCAAAAACAGGACTCGCGATGACCGCTTTCTCGCTTTTGCGGAATGCCGTTCGCCATCGGCGAACCGACCTTACTACTTCTTCGCCACCGGCGCTTCATCGAGAATCTTCGTGACGCGGCCGGAACCGACGGTACGGCCGCCTTCGCGAATAGCGAAGCGGAGACCGACGTCCATGGCGACCGGCATTTCTGGAAGGAGTTCCACGGTAACGTGGACATTATCGCCAGGCACGCACATTTCGGCCTTGTTGCCATCGCTACCGCGAAGCTCGGTGATGCCGCCCGTCACGTCCGTGGTGCGGAAGTAGAATTGCGGCTTGTAACCGGCGAAGAACGGGGTGTGTCGACCACCTTCTTCCTTCGTCAGCACGTAAATCTGAGCTTCGAAACGCGTGTGCGGCGTGATGCTACCGGGCTTGGCCAAAACCTGGCCGCGTTCGATGCCGTCGCGTTCGATACCGCGGAGCAAGGCACCGCAGTTGTCGCCGGCCAAGGCAAATTCGCAGGTCTTGTTGAACTGCTCGATGCCCGTGATGACCGTCTTGACCGAATCCTTGCGGAGGCCGATGATTTCGCATTCATCGCCAACCTTCGCCTTGCCGCGTTCGACGCGGCCCGTGGCGACCGTGCCGCGGCCTTTGATCGAGAAGACGTCTTCGATCGACATCAAGAACGGCTTGTCTTCTTCACGCTGCGGCAGCGGGATATAGCTGTCGAGAGCGTCCATGAGGGCATCGATCGACTTCGAGCCCGGGCCGGCATCGTTGGTCGGGTTTTCCAGGGCGTCTTTCGATTGGCCGCGGATGATCGGCACTTCGTCGCCCGGGAATTCGTACTTCGAGAGCAGTTCGCGAAGTTCAAGCTCGACGAGGTCGAGCAATTCCGGGTCGTCGACCGTGTCGACCTTGTTCATGAAGACGACGATCTTGGGCACACCGACCTGGCGTGCGAGCAGGATGTGCTCGCGCGTCTGCGGCATGGGGCCGTCATTGGCGGCGACGACGAGGATCGCCCCGTCCATCTGGGCCGCCCCGGTGATCATGTTCTTGATATAGTCGGCATGGCCCGGGCAATCGATGTGGGCATAATGCCGGGTCGGCGTCTCGTACTCGACGTGCGAGACGGCGATGGTCACCGTCTTGTTCGCATCGCGGACGATACCGCCCTTGGCGATTTCCGCGTAGCTCTTGACGTCCTTGAGCTTGTTCTTGTGCGCTTGCCGTTGAAGAATCGCGGCAGTCAGCGTGGTTTTGCCGTGATCAATGTGACCGATGGTGCCGACGTTCACGTGCGGCTTGGTCCGCTCGAATACTCCCTTTGCCATTGCTACTCCGCAGGGAAAGACGTTGAGGTTAAAGCAGTTGCCACGGAACGCTTCCCGTAATTCGCGCTCCGCCAACCGAACGGGAACATTTTTAACCTATCGATCCCGAAAGCTTCTGCTGGGATTTGAACCCAGGACCTCTTCCTTACCAAGGAAGCGCTCTACCACTGAGCTACAGAAGCGAACAAACCGCGTTTCTCGTTTCGCGTTTC
>JAIOQJ010000604.1 GCA_021413475.1 Planctomycetota bacterium
TGTCTTCTCAAGAACGCGGCTGCGAATGCGGATGGTGTCGCCAATGAAAACGGGGCCGCGAAAGTTCCACTCGCTGACCTGCACGAAGGCAATCGTGCGCACCGCCGGGCAGGCGACAGCTAGACCGCTACCAATCGAGAACACCAGAAGTCCATGGGCAATCGGTTGGCGATAGGGAGTGGTTTTTGCATATTCGTGATCCATGTGGATCGGATTAAAGTCACCGGAAAGACCTGCGAAGTTCACGATATCGGTCTCAGTCACGGTCCTCGCCTGGGATTCCCAGTCTTGGCCGATCTCAAGATCATCGAAGAAATAGGCGGAATTCACGAAGGACATTGATTGTCTCGGGATTTTCGGAAGGTGGGCCAACGAACAAACAACACACTCACCAGGGGAGTTTATCCAGATCATGATCCGAAAGGCAAGTTCAGTTGGGCATCGACCACTTATATCCGAGTGAATTTCGAGGAACTTCGGTGAAGTGTTCTGGTTGTGAGGGCTGCGCGAATATGGGTGGTTTTAGCCGTTTGCGCCGAGAAGAAGGGGTAGGGGACGGCGTTCGGCACTTTTCGGGTCAATTCCCACATAAACGACCTCGGCCTCGGTGACCGCGTGAATTTCCCGTCCTCGTTCCGCTTCGACGTTGATATGCATGGTGATCGAGGTACGGCCGATACGTACCAGTGTTGTCAGAAAGCGAACAACGTCTCCGACAAGCACTGGCTTCTTGAACTCGACCCGATTCATCGCCACCGTGACAAACGCGAGGCCCTCCCGTCCGCCAAGCAGGGCGACTTCCCGTCCCGCGGCAATCGAGCCAGCCATATCGATGTAGCTCAGGATTACGCCGCCGAAGATCGTACCGGTTGGGTTCGTGTCCCGGGGCATCATGACGGTCTGAATGGCGAGGTATGGTTCAGGCAAGATACAGCTTCCTTTTTCGCGACTTTCCCAACCGAATAATTAGCCACGGATGGAACTCGGATAAAAACGGAAAGGGCTCTACCGATTCCAATTTTGTCCGTGTTCCATCCGTGGCTAATATTCTTCGATTGCGATTCTACTTCATGCTGACAACATGCTTCATCGATTCGACGTTGCCTTTTTCATCCTCGGCATGGGCCGAGACAGTCGAGGCATCGGCGATCACAATTTCCCACGACGAGTAGTTCGTGGCCGTCGATTTCGCTTCTTGGCCGTTGACATTCACTTTCTTGATCGTGCCGTTGTCCGAACTGGTGCCGCGAACGAGCAGTTTGCCGTCCGCCTGGCGAACCACCGATGTGACAATCGTGGCCGGCGGCAAATCGTCGACAGGTTGCAGCAGCTCGGGGAAGGGAATGTCCTTCACCTCCGCCACACGTGATTCGTCGCCCGTAAGCGGTGACTCGCTACGGAACTTGTCGGGCGCGGCCTTGTACTCCGGCGAACGGATGCTGACAACCATCGCGTGCCGGCCGGCACCGAACCAGTCGTGTAGATAGATCGGCACGCCTTTCTCGGTCTTCGGCTGCGGGCGCGGGCCGCCTCCGAGGTTCACGATCGCCTGGGCTTTGCTGGCGGCTGTCCAGTTGATTGTCTTCACGTTCCGCATGTGCGTGTCAGCCGCACCGTTCGGATTGTCGTCGGAAATCTGGATCAGCGGCATGCCGCCCGAGCGAATGCCATCGAATGTTAATCCATCGACCGTGACTCGACCGTATTGAATGCTCAGATCATCGTGGCCCCGGTTGAACGGTTCGGTGTTCGTTCGCATGATGGTCAGGTTGCGATAAACATGATTGTCGAAGTTCGGGTGATAAACACCGTACGCCGACTGGATGGTCATGTTCTCAACCAGGAGTGACGGAACCTGCGGCCGGAAGCCGTAATGGACGTTCCAGATCTTCGTATTGCGAACGATGAACGGATGCTTGGCATCGGGACCGACGCGATTTACGCCTTCCCCCAGGTTGATGCCGTAGAGGCCATAGTTGCTGTGAACTTCGTTATCCTCAAAACGGACGAAAGGGAGGGTACGGATATCGACCTTCTCACGTTTGCCGTTCGGTTGTAGCACCGGCAAGTCGAGTTTGAACGAACTGGACTGAGTGGCTTCGAAACGGAAACCGTAAAGAGCGTTCGCGGCGGCGACATTGCGGGTGAATGTGTTCAGGCTACACGCCCACCAGAATCCCGCTCCCTCGTTGCCATCGAAGGGAAGAACTTGTTTGGGCAATCGATTTCCTCTGACGCAGCCGACAGCGAGATTTCGGTCGAGGACGTTGTAAACCTCGGTGCCGTCTTCCATGAAGTAGCCGTGGCCGACGCTCTTGTAGCCGACGCAATCGCGGACCAGCAGATAGTTCGTGCCATGGATGGTCACCCAACGATTGTGACTGTCCCAGATTGAGGCACCGACGACCGAACTCCCGCGCATGGTATCGCCGCACAGGTGAAAATGCAGGCTATATCGGCCAAGAACATTTTTTTTGCCCAGATGGCGGAACTCGGCGTAGCTAATCGACCCGGCCGAGTTGCGATGATACATCGTATGGCCGCGTTCGCCTTCCGGATTGGCGGACTCGACGACCACGTTACGGCTCAAGTTCGCGACTTCGCTGCGAAAGTCGCCCGTTCCAAAATGAACGCGCTCGAGCGGCTTATCCAGCGTGATCTTGGTTCCGTCGAGCGCGACGATGCGTCGTTCCTCGGTGATGTCCGTCTTGTTATAGTTTGCATCGGCCGGGGTCAGAATGATCATGTCGCCGACTTTCCAACCCGTGACTGGTTCGGCCAGCGTGATCTTTTTGTCGCCCACCGCGGCGGCGGCACCGAACTTGACCCAGGTGCGATTCATCGGCGCGCCGTGAAAATCCATCCGACCGCCGCAGCAGACGATGGCCGGCCACGACTCCTTGTTCGTTCCTTCAATGGCGATCAGTCGAATGATCGCCTTTTTCCCGAATGGGATCGGCTTTTCGGCTGAACCGACTTCGAGCACTGGCATGTCTTTCAGCGAGACCGCATCGGGAGCATGAGCATCGCAGTCGAAGCCTTCGTCGGCGACGATCTCGCCGGGTTGAATTTTGACCAGGCCTACGACCAGCTTGGTGTCGCGCGTCGGATCGAAAATTAGCCGGCCGCCGATATGCACTGAACGGATTGGCGTGTCGGCATCGACGTCGTAAACGACTTGATGGCCGGTCCGGATCAGGACATTGCTACCCGCAACCGGGAGCTTGCCCCCTTCCCAGGTGGCCGCCTTCGACCACGGACCGCTGCCGGCGGTGCGGACCACTTCGAGTTTTGGGGCATCGGCGGAATACGCCGTGGCCGCCAGCACAAAACCGGCTGCGATAGTGAGGAGAGAGGCCCTGTTCACGAGAGGCTCCGGAAAAGAATGTGTTGATTCGGTAGGAACAATCCTGCGATCGTCCGAGGGTAGGTGGGCTTATTCTCTCTGATCGCTCAGTGATGTCAAGAACGAAGGCGGATTTGCCTAAACCTTGTCTTTTGGTGAAGTGGAACGCGATCAGCCTTTCAGCGTCAGTGCGCGTTGGAAAAGATCCTTGAGTTTCGCGGCCTCTTGATTCGCGTCGTGCATGCGCCGGACACGGTCGCAGCCGGAGCGGCCCATTTTGGTCAAGACATCCGTCGGCATGCTCAGAATGCGAATGATCGCATCAGATATTGCTTCGATATTACCGGCCGGGACGAGCCAGCCATTGACTCGATGCTCAATCAGTTCGGGAACACCAGCAATGTAAGTACCAAGCACAGGCCTGCCCATCGCCAACGCCTCCATCATCGCCACCGGCAGGTTCTCTGCGAAACTTGGCATGATCATGGCGCGGGAAGATTGAAGATGCTCGCGCACCTTCTCGTTACTTTGCCAGCCCATGATCCTGACTTTTCCCGCGATTCCATTTTTGACGATTTCATTATCGATCGCCTCGCGCAAGGGGCCATCGCCCACGAACACCATTTCGAATTCTTGACCGGCCTTCGCAACCATCCCGAGGGCACGGACCAGCATCAGGTGGCCCTTCTGTTCCGTCAAACCCGCGACGAGAACCAGCTTGCGTGTGTTCGGCACTGGCGTCGGTTCCAGTTTCAAAAACGAATCATCCACGCCGCAACGAACGACATAGACTTTCGACCAGTCTGTAAGTGAGGACCAACGGTACACCTGGCAACGGCCGAAATCACTGACAGCGATCACGAAAGCCGCCCCTTCATATTTCTCACGCAACGAGAGGGCTTCCGGCCGATCCCATTCCTCGGGGCCGTGAATTGTAATGCTGTAGCGAGGACCACCGAGTTTTCGGCATAGCAAGGCAACAGCAGCTGGGTTGGTGGCAAAGTGGACATGCAAGTGCTTCGCACCACATTCCTTCAAGCGTTTTCTCAATAAGCACGCTTCAGCGAGATAGGCCCAATGTCTCAACAGGCCCGCCCGGCGACCGAGTCGCGTGGCCAATACAAGCGCCTTCAGAAAGCGAAATGGACGCGTGAAAAAAGTGGCAACCAAGGCAATCAACAAGCGTAGTTTGCCCTCTCCGAGAAGCGAGTGAGTTTTTTGTCGTTCCTCGATATCCGCCGGATCAACGGCATCACGACCCGATTTGCGGAGAGAAAATCGGGCGATCGCGACCCCTAGCTTTTCGAGGGCAACGATCTCGCGGCGAATGAAGGTGTGTCGAACATGCGGATACTGATTGGTGAGATAAGCGATTTTCATTCGTAGGTATTGCTCTTCAAAATCCCCGTCACACTTATCCCAGGTAGTCGTTGTATGCCACTTCGTTAAACCCGACGAGCAGCGTGTTGCCGATCTTCAAAGTTGGTGCCCGCAGATTGCCCGTAGGCCCAATCAAGTGAGCAAGGAGCGTGTCGTCATCCGGCCGATCTATTTTGAGATCGAACGTCACCACTTTCTTGCCTTTCATCGCGACCATCTTCTCCAACGATTTGAGCAGATCGAGAGCCTGCTTGGGGCCAAGTTTGACCTTGTTGGCATCTTCCCATTGCGTTACGGCACATTCCGTCTCGCCTAGCCAATCACGTGCTCTCTTGCAGGTGATGCATGCCTTGCGGTTATACATCCAGTCAATGGTCTTTGGCATGATCGCCTCACGATTCGGGTTAGGGGAATAGAGGGCAATCGATTATTAGTACTTCGGAACATTCGGATCCACTCGTTCGGACCAGGCGAGGATTCCTCCCTGAAGATTGACCACGTTCTTGTAACCCTGTTCTTTCAGAAACTGAGCGGCCTTGGCGCTTCGCATGCCGCTTTTGCAATGGACGATGATCTCTCGGTCGCGAGGAACTTCACCGATTCGTTGCGGCAACTCGGGCAACGGCAGCAGGGTCGTGCCTGGGATCCGGCAAATCTGGAACTCGTTCAGGTTACGGACGTCGAGGACGAAAAGTTTCTCGCCGCTATCCATCCGCTTCTTGAGCTGCTCAACAGTAATTTCCGTCGAAGTCGTTTTCGGGGCAGGGGCCTCCTGGCCGCGAATGCCACAAAACTGCTCGTAATCGATCAGGGCCTTGATGGTCGGGTTATCTCCGCACATGGGACATTTGGGATTGCGGCGAACTTTGAACTCGCGGAACTTCATGGCCAAGGCGTCGAAATGCAGCAGCCGGCCGACTAGCGGTTCGCCTTTGCCAAGAATCATCTTTATTGCTTCGGTCGCCTGGATGACGCCGATGATGCCGGGAAGAATACCGAGCACACCGCCTTCGGCACAGCTTGGCACCTCGCCGGGTGGCGGCGGTTCAGGATACAAGCAGCGATAGCAGGGCCCATATGGCGGGTGAAAAACCGACGCTTGTCCATCGAAGCGAAAAATGCTGCCATATACATTTGGTTTCTTGAGCAGAACGCAAGCGTCGTTGACGAGGTATCGCGTCGGGAAATTATCCGTGCCGTCGATGATGATGTCGTACGGCTCGAAGATTCGCATGACGTTGGCCGACGTCAGGTGCTCGTTGTAAAGATCAACTCGGACCTCCGGATTGATCGCAGCGATGCGGTCCCGGGCTGAGTCAAGTTTCGGTCGGCCCACGTCAGCGGTGCCGTGCATGATCTGTCGTTGCAGGTTGCTGAAATCAACGACATCAAAATCGACGATCCCAAGTCGACCAACGCCTGCCGCCGCGAGATAAAGACCTAAGGGCGAACCAAGCCCGCCAGCTCCGATGAGCAAAATACTTGACGCCTTCAAACGTTTTTGGCCATCGACACCGACTTCAGGCATGATCAGATGCCGGCTATAGCGCGCCACTTCGTTCGAGGAAAGTGAGACGGAATCTGTGCGAGATCCGAGGAAATCCGGAATGGACGGCGCGAGCGTGGTTGGGGACGTAGTCGAGATCGCAGTTCGGGTCGGGAGTCGAGAGATTGATCGTCGGATGCACCACGCTGTGTTTGATGGAAAGAATCGTGGCGATCAGTTCAACGCCGCCGGATGCCCCGAGGAGATGGCCGATCAAGCTCTTGGTGCTGCTGACCGCAAGCTTGTATGCGTGTAAGCCGAAAACTTTCTTGATCGCTTTGGTCTCGGCAGCATCGCCCAACGGGGTGCTGGTGCCGTGGGCATTGATGTACTGGATGTCCTCGATGTTCAGCTTCGCCATTTTCAGCGCCATCTGCATTGAACGGGAAGCACCAGCACCATCTTCGTGAGGGGCCGTGATATGGAAGGCATCGGCGGTGTTGCCAATTCCGAGCACCTCGGCATAGATGGGAGCGTTCCGTTTGCGGGCGTGTTCAAATTCTTCAAGAACGAGCAGCCCAGCGCCTTCGCTCAGAACGAAACCATCGCGATCAAGATCGAACGGACGACTTGCCGATTCGGGAGAATCGTTGCGATTCGAAAGGGCTTTGCAAGCGATGAACGCACCGAGACCCATGGTGGTGATGGCCGCTTCGGAGCCGCCGGTCACCATAATGTCGGCCATATCCCATTTGATGGCATGGTAAGCATCGCTGATCGCGTGACCCGCCGAGGAACATGCCGTCGATACGGCTGTGTTCGGCCCCATTAGCCCAAACTCGATGGAAATAGTTCCCGAGGCCGAGTTGGCGATCATCTTGGGAATCGTGAACGGATTGATCCGACCGGGCCCGCTCTCCATGCAGCGAGTGTGCTGATCTTCAAATTCGTTCATGCCGCCGATGCCGCTGCCGATCATGACGCCGCAACGGAAAGGATCTTCTTTTTTGAAGTCCAGCCCCGACTCGGCAATCGCTTGCTTGGCGGCGACCATCGCGAACTGCGCGAACCGATCTAAATGGCGTGCTTGCTTGGAAGGAAGGAAACTCTCAGGCTTCCAATCCTTGACCTCACCGCCGAAATGGACTTTGAACGCCGTGGTATCGAACTGGGTAATTGGCGCAATCCCATTATGCCCGGCCAGAAGCCCCCGCCAATAATCGGGAACGTTCTGAGCAAGCGGATTGACTGTACCCAAGCCCGTGACCACGACGCGACGGGTCATTTCTTCCCCATCTCCCGCTCGATGTAGTCGATCGCCTCGCCGACCGTTTTGATCTTTTCAGCCTGATCGTCAGGGATCTGGATGTCGAACTCTTCTTCGAGTTCCATGATCAATTCGACAATGTCGAGCGAATCCGCCCCGATGTCATCGATGAAATTCGTGGCGCGCGAAACTTGCTCCTTGTTGACAGCAAGGTGTTCGCAAACGATATCAATCACCTTTTGCTCGACGGACACGCTTGGACCCTCCGAAAGCGGATGGCGCTCGACCTGCAACTGCCGGACTTGGGGCAGGTTCTCGCCCGAAGGTTCGGTACCTAACACACTCCCTCGGATTTGGGCGGCAATCCTTCCGAGGTTCAAATACTCCCCACCAGACCGTTAGTAGGGTATGACGTTAAAAATGTATGGAGCCTTCACGGAAAAGAAAAGAGATTCCCTTCGCTTCTCTCGTTTCACGCCCATCATAACCCGCATCAGGCGGTGCAATTCCGGCAATCGATCTTCCGATTCACTCGTTTCAGAAGCCCCGCCAGCACTCGGCCCGGCCCAATTTCATAAAACCGCTCCACCCCGTCCGCAAGCAGATTTCTCATGGTTTCTTCCCAGCGAACAGGCTGTAACACCTGCCGGATGAGGAGGTTCTTGATCTCGGTGGGGTCCGTGTGCGAACGGGCATCGACGTTCGACCAGACCGGAATGCGTGGCGTCTTCAGCTCGATGCTATGCAAAATTTCCGCAAGTTTCTCATCGGCGGGCCGCATCAGGTCCGTATGAAACGCTCCAGCCACCGCCAGTCGAATCGTTCGGCCCCCTTTGATCTCTACAATTTTTTCGATGGCCGCACAGGCGGGCAGATCACCGGATACGACGGTATTGCCAGGGCAGAGATAATTCGCCATTTCCAATTTCCCGGCCGATCTGGCCTCGACAACCATTTCCTCGATCTGAGCGGCTTCTGGGCCGAGGATGCTAATCATGCCGCTGGGATTGGCCTCTGCGGCGGCTTGCATAGCCTGGCCGCGTCTTTGGACCACACGCAGGCCGTCCTGGAACGTCATTGCCCCTGCAAATACCAGCGCGGAATACTCGCCCAGGCTTAACCCGGCCGTCGCGGCGCACTCGTCGAAGGCGACGGGCTCGGTCCCACGCAGCGTCTCCAGGGCCGCAAGGCTGGCCACGAAGATTGCCGGCTGACTGACGTCGGTGGCATTTAACCGCTCCGACGGCCCGTTCAGACAAACGTCAAGCAAATCGTAACCGAGGATTGTGGCCGCATCGGAAAATAGCTGCTTGGCGGCCGGAGTGGACTCAACAATCGCTCGTCCCATTCCGACCGTTTGAGCGCCTTGGCCGGGGAAAAGAAATGCAGTTCGCGGCATGTTGCACCTTGCAAAAGGTAACGTGCGGGGAGAAAGGGTTGGAGCTCCGAACTTCCGTGTTGCGGTTTAATGACTCCTGGGCAATCAGATCGATCTATTCGTCGTCGGCCTTGGTGGGCAAGGTGTCGAGTTCCTGGACGATTAATTCATTGAGGCGAACACGAGCGTACTGGACGGCGACGTTGATCGCGTTGCGAATGGCCCGATCCCCAGAACTACCGTGGCAGATAATGCAAATTCCGTCAATTCCCAAGAGCGGGGCACCGCCGAAATGACTGTAATCGTAACGTTGAATGAGTTCCCGCAGCGATTTCTGACCGAGTTCGCGTTCAACTTGCAGTGGTCCGATCACTTCTTTCGCCACGAGCTTCATAATGAACTCGAACACGCCCTCGCATACTTTCAAAATGACGTTGCCAACGAAGCCATCCGTGACAACGACATCGCAAGCGCCGCGATGGATATCACGACCTTCAATGTTGCCGACGAACCGACTTTTCAAGGGGCTCAGATTGAAAAGTTCGTGTGTCTTTTGGGCGAGTTCGTGACCTTTCCCTTCTTCCTCGCCAACGTTCATGAGACCGATAGAGGGATTGTCCCGTTGCAGGATATGTTTGGCGAAAACCGACCCCATCACGCCGTACTGGAATAAATGGGATGGCTTTGGGTGAACGTTCGCTCCGACATCGAGAACGATGCACACGCCTTTGGCCGTGGGCATAATTGTCGCAATCCCGGGTCGCCGGACGTTCTTGAGGAATTTTCGAAGGCGCAACCCACCTGCTACCATCGCACCGGTGTTACCGGCACCGACGACTGCATCGACCTTTTTCTCGGCGAGAAGTTGCCAGCAACGGCTGATGGAATTGTCCGGTTTTCGCCGTAGGCCATCGACGGGCGACTCCTCCATCCCAACTGCTTGAGAGCAGTGAAAGATTTCGAGCCGCTCACGTGGGAATTCACCTTCGACAAGGAGTGGTTCGATGCGGGCGCGGTCGCCAACGAGCACCACCGTCACGTCCGCAGAGGCCTGAACGGCTTGGATCGCTCCGGCAACGATCGGAGCGGGAGCATGATCGCCCCCCATCGCATCCAATGCGATCCGCATGAATTACTTCCCCTGTTCCTCTTCCATGACCACGACGGTACGCCCCTGGAACCATCCGCAATTCGAGCATACGCGGTGCCCCAGCACCGGCTCGTTGCAACTCTTGCAATATTGAACCTGGATGGGCGTGGCATGATGGTGGCTGCGCCGATGCCCTTGTTTCGATTTCGATGTTCGTCGTTTTGGTACTGCCATGTGTCTCTTCGCTTTCCAATTCACGATTCAATTGAAGAACAACTATGCTAGAAACCGCGAGGAATGACGTCAAGTGCGTGGTTTTCTCTTGGTTCGTAGTGACCCGCTGAGTCGGGGCCCCCCCCCTACCCGCTAAAGAGGGTCATTACGAACAAAAGACTGCCCAAGGTCGCCCCGCCCCCCTATCAAAAGATTATTGCATCCGATTTTCATTGGGGACATTTGCCGATGGATCAACTCTGGGCTCCCTGGCGGCTCGCATACGTCGCAAAAGATCCCCTTCCGAAACAAGGGGACGATTGCTTCATCTGCGCCGGCTTGGCGGACACGCATGATCGTCAGCATAACATCGTCTTGCGGACGGATCGTTGCGTCGTGATGCTCAATAAGTACCCTTATAACAACGGCCATCTGTTGATCGCCCCGCGAAGTCACGTTGGTCGTCTCGACGCGCTGTCCGATGACGATTGGTTGGCCCCTTTCGCGATGCATGGTCGCGACAGTCGAGGTCGGCTGCATACGGAGGAATCGCATCCATTCCGGACGATCTTTCAACGCGATCGAGAACGCATCGTTCATTGCACCGCGTTTCGTCGGTTGATGGGCAAGACCCAAGTTCTCGTCGGTCAAATCAACGATCATCATCGAACACGTTTGACACATACTCTCGAAGTCGCCCAGATTAGCCGAACCATCGCCCGCCGCTTGCGACTTAACGAAGATTTGACCGAAGCGATCGCCCTTTCGCACGACATTGGCCATCCTCCATTCGGACATGCCGGTGAACGTGCCCTCAACGAGTGCCTGAAAGGGCAGGGTGGCTTCGATCACAATGTATATGGCTTGCGCCGTGTCGATCTGCTGGAAGAACGCTACCCCGATTTTCCCGGTCTGAACCTTAGCTGGGAGCTACGGGAAGCGTTTGTTCAGCACAGCCGGCGTCGCGACCTCGGGGAATACGCCGAGTTTTTCGCGGTGGGTTCGCCGTTGCTCGAAGCCCAAGTCGTTGATGCGGCGGATAGCCTCGCCTACGACACCCATGATACCGAGGACGCCCTTGGCATCGGCTTGATTACCATTGAAGAACTCGAAGGAATCGAAATCTGGCGGCGAATCGCGACGGCGGTTCGTGCCGCTCATCCGCGGTTATCGAGTGAACTGCTCCGGCGAACGATCCTCCGCGAATTGATCGCCTGGCAAGTCACGGATTTGATTTGTGAAACGGAACGAAACATCGCCAAAGGGCACATCAAGAGCGTTGCCGATGTACGGGGCTCGAAGGAGCCCATCGTGGCATTTTCTCCTGATTTGCTGCGCCTCAAGTACGAACTCGAATCATTTCTGCGGAAACAAGTCTATCACCACCCGCGCGTGGTCAGCATGGCCTTGAAGGGCGAACGGATTTTGACGTTGCTCTTCAACGAATTAGTCCGCTGCCCGGAGTTGCTTCCGCGTGGGCATCAGCATCGCTGGATGGGTGTAGCGGCAACCGAAAGTCCCGCCTTTCCCAGCATGCCCCGCGAGCAACGGATCGAACGGGTGGTGGCTGATTATCTGGGCGGCATGACCGATCGATACGCTCGGCAGGAGTATATCCGTCTGTTCCATCCCGATGGTGATTCATAAAAATTGAATTACCACACTTGCGTTCCCTCATTTACGCTCGCATTTTTTGATTTTTGCCCCTAGAAAGGAGGTCGATCCCGTGCGACTCTCCGTCTTGCGCCTCTGTTTCAGCGCTCTGGTTATCGGCTTGGCGATCTACGGATTTCTGTTCCATTTGGCCGGCGTATCACCCGATTGGGGCAATGCGGTCAAAACGAGCATCGTGGTTCTTGGCCTGGGCTTTTTCGCGTTCTATGTGGATTGGCGCGATCAACAAAAGCAGATGACGACGATCTCCGCCCTCGGTTTTGGCACCATTGCTGGGCTGCTCATTGGGGCCTTGCTCTGGATGGTTCTGGAACCTTTTATCGATTTGTGGTTTGTGCATCCCATGCCGCAAATTACACGTTTTCTGATTTCACTAATTTCCTGCTACATTTCGATCTCCTTTCTTCTGCAAACGAAGGACGAATTTCGGTTCCTTATCCCTTATGTCGAATTTTCCAAGCAGGTAAAAGGGGGTAAACCGCTCGTTTTGGATACGAGTGTGATTATCGACGGCCGGATTGCCGATATTTGCGATACGCGCATCATCGACGCCATGCTGGTGTTGCCGCGCTTTGTGCTGCAAGAATTGCAAGCCATCGCCGACAGTTCGGACAAACTAAAGCGAAATCGGGGCCGGCGAGGGCTGGATATCCTGAAAAGGCTCCAATCGAACCCACGGGTCGAATTGGAAATGCACGACGGCATCGTCCCGGAACTTCGCGATGCTGATCCGAAGATGCGCGTGGATGAACGTCTGGTGTTTTTCACCAAGGCCTTGAACGGGAAAGTTGTGACAAACGACTTCAATCTGAACAAGATTGCCCAGCTTCAGGGTGTCGACGTCATTAATTTGAACGAGGTTTCGAACGCCCTCAAGACCATCGCCTTGCCCGGGGAAGTGCTAAACGTCCGCGTGATGAAGGCAGGCGATCAGGCGGGGCAAGGGATCGGCTATCTCGAAGACGGCACGATGGTGGTGGTCGATCAAGGCCGCAACTGGATCGGGAACGAAATTAGTGTCACCGTGACCAGCGTTTTGCAGACGCCGGCGGGCAGGATGATCTTCGGCAAGATCGAGGGAAAAACGGCTCCCCCCGGTTCGCTCGCGTCCGAGGCGATCAGAACGCCGGAACTCAAGCCGTGATTTGGTGATTGGGGAGGTCGATCGTGGTCAGACCGCGGCTACTCATGGGCGGGATCCTTGCTGTTTCGGGCATCATGGCGCTGCTTGCGGCCGCCCAGATGCCGACGACATCGCCCAAGACCCCCGGCAAGAACCCGACCTCCGACATCGAGATGGTCGAGAAGCTCAACTCCACGCGCAAGCAGTATCAGCTCAATCTCGAGCAACTTCGTCAGCAGTATTTGAACATGGGCGACATCGAAAAGGCGAAATGGGCCGAGGACGAGTTAAAGCAATACCATCGGATGATGAAGTACGCCTATAGACTTGACATCGACGTCCCCGTTCCGACGCTCCAGGCCAAGCAGAACATTCCCGAAGCCAACGACCTCTTCCGTGAAGCGATGAAGTACAAGGACAAGGGCTTCGGCAACGAATACCTCGACAACCAGCGCCGGGCGGAACTCCTCTTCCAGCGTTTGTTGGACAAGTATCCCGAAAGCGACAAGATCGGCGAGACGGCTTACCAGCTGGGCGATATCTACGAGAAATATCGCCCCAGCGTTCAATACCAGCGGGGAGCTCTGTACTTCGAGCGTTCCTATCAATG
>JAIOQJ010000605.1 GCA_021413475.1 Planctomycetota bacterium
GGCAGATCGGTCTTTTCCACCGGCATGGCGTGAATCTGATCCCGCTTCATCGGGACATGATCGAGCAGGCTGGCCCGCAGGTGCGTGAGATTACGATCCTTGTCTCCTGCTGGGGCCACGCGTTCATCGACCTGGCAAATGTGTACGTGCAGCCACGGAACTTGCTCCCTCGCCAGCGCACGCAGCATGATCCACGGCGTGCTGCCGCCGCTAACCGCAAAGACGAAGCGGCCGCGATCCGCGACGGCCGTGCGTGCTTCGGCGGCAATAATCGCGGCGGCCTCACGGGCAACCGCGTCGGCATCGGCAAGAATTTCGAATTTCATCGGAGATTCTCTGAGGGGACGGCTGAAGTATAGGCTCGGATGATCCACGAAGCACCTAGATATCGTACAACAAGTTGCATCATCCCGTTAACCCGACGCGCTAGCGAGGGATTCGGCCCCTTCCCTCGCTAGCGCGTCGGGTTAACAGTCCCACCCATTCCCTCAAATCTCCCGGTGGCACATGGTACGCTCGCTGCTCGCGATTTGTTTTTGCCTCGCCGCGTTTCCGGTCATGGCCGTGGAACCGGTGATTGAGATCAAGACGCCGCAGTCGCCGCCGGCCTGGGCCCTGCTCGAACGGGAACTTCTCAAAACCAATTCCGCCGCGTGCCGGGAGTTCTACAAACGCTATTTCGATGAGCGCGGCTGGCTCCTCTGCGTCGAACGCTGGGGCGGCGACGACGGTCCGGACGACGCCATCGAAAACCTCATGGACTGGCCGATTTTGCACGCGCTGGGCGGGTCGGACGATGTCCTCAAGATGATCCAAAAAGCCTGGGAAGGCCACCTGCGCCAGTACACGCTGGCCAAGACCAGAGATGTTCCCATGGCGCGTGATGGCATGTACTACAAAGAATTTCCCGTCATGTTCGACTGGCTGCACAACGGCGAAGGCCTGTGCGTCTTCAATCTACAAGGACTTTCGGAAGCCCATGAGGACGCCTTTCGCCGTCGCGTCCGCCGTTTCGCCGGTTTTTACATGAACGAAGATCCTGGTGCTCCGAATTACGATCCCAAGCACAAGATCATCAAGAGCATGTTCAATGGCAGCCGGGGGCCGTTGCTGCGGAAAGCGACCGCTCTCGACTGGGCGGGCGACCCCATCGAAGTCAAGAATCGCTTTCAGCTCGGCCATGGTGAGACCAGCTACAAGGAGATGCTCCAGCACTTCGAGACTTACAACGACATCGTCGGCGATCACCCGCTGAATCTGGTGGCCACCACGTTGGCTCTGAACGCCTTCATGCTCGACAACGAAGAGAAATACAAGAAATGGTTGCTGGAATACGTTGACGCCTGGCTTGACCGGATGGCCGCGAATAACGACATCATCCCCACGAACATTGGCCTCGACGGAAAGATCGGCGGCGAGACAGGCGGTAAATGGTACGGCGGCGTCTACGGTTGGGGCTTTACCATGAAGATGCCCGACGGCAAGCTGGTGAATCGCAATCAGCAATTCAAGGGGATGGTCGGCTTCATGAACGCGTACTTGCTTACGGGGAACGATCAATATCTCGAATCCTGGCGGAAGCAGATCGATGCCGTCAACGCCCAGAAGAAGACCGTCGACGGCATCGTGAAAACACCGACGATGTTCGGCGAGCAAGGCTGGTACGGCTACGTACCCGGCCTGTATCAGATGGGGGCTCTTGATATCTATCATCTCTCGATGAAGCAGGCAGATCGAGCTCGCGTCCCCGCGAACCAGTGGCTCGATTATCTCGAAGGGAAGAATGCCAAGTATCCCGAGAACTACTTGCGACATGATTTAGAACGCGTGCGCCAGAAAGTGCAGGCGATGCGCGGCGACACCACGACGCCCGACACACGCCTGGCCGACGACCCGATGAAGTTTACCCCCGCCAACGTTAACTCGATGATCGCGCTCGCCATGGGCGGCTTGCCGCCCGGCAAGGCCGGCGGAGCGTTGTTCTGCCGGTTACGCTATTTCGATCCCGAGAACCGCCGTTCCGGCCTGCCGGAAGACACGGCCGCGTTGATCGAAAAGATGACGGCAGATCAAGTAGTCGTGTCGCTGGCAAACGTGAATCAACTGGAGCAACGCACGGTGATGGTGCAAGCGGGCGGCTATGCGGAACACCAGTTCTTGAATGCCACGATCGACGGCAAAGAGATCGGCATCAACGGCACTGCGGTGAAGGTGCGATTGGCCCCAGGAGCGGGCGGCACGCTGACGATCAACATGAAGCGATACGTGAACCCGCCGACGTTGAGCGTGCCGTGGAAGCGGTAAAATTGAAACGGCCTAGATCATCAAAAACCCTATCACGAAAGCACGAAAGGGTGAAAGCACGAAAAAGAAGGAAATTGTATTCCCGCCTTCCTAAATTCCAGTCGCGGAGTTGCGATGCACGACGGCCATGAAATCATCCGAAATGCGGTCTCGCGGCGGACATTTCTCGCGGCCAGCGGGCTCTCGTTTTGCGGTTTGAGTTTGCGGGATGTCGTTCGCTGCGCGCCAACGGCCGCTCCAAAAGGGAAGGCGAAATCGACGATCCTAATCTGGCTTTCCGGCGGCGCGTCCCACATCGATACCTGGGATATGAAGCCCGATGCTCCTGTCGAGTATCGCGGGCCGTTCCAATCGATCGAAACCTCCGCTCCTGGCATTCGCCTCTGTGAACACCTGCCGCTGACCGCGAAGCAGGCTCATCACTTGGCCATCGTGCGTTCGCTCGGCCACTACGGGCGCGGCACAGGCGATCATCATGCCGGCTATTACTACAACCTGACCGGCCACGAACCGGACCCAACCTTCCGGCAACTGCTGAACAACCGCCGGCCATACGCCACCGATTGGCCGTTCATCGGCTCCGTGGTAACGGCGAAGCGAACGCCGCATCCTTATTTGCCCTCGTTGATTACTTTGCCGCAGAAGCCGGGGCATCCCGAATACACGCGGCCGGGCCAGTTCAGCGCCCGGCTCGGCGTCGAGAACGATCCGGTTTATGTTCTCGGTTCGATCGACAAGCCGACCGACTTCACGACGCCGGTCCTGACGCTCTCCGGCGAGGTGACGCCCGCTCGGCTCGCCGATCGTCGTTCGTTGATGAACACGCTCGATGAGATCAATCGCAATCTCGATCACGCGGCCGCCACCACATATTCGAAGCAGCAAACCAAGGCCTTTTCCCTGCTGACGGCACCCAAAGCGAAGGCGGCCTTCGATCTGAAGGCCGAGCCGCAATCGCTGCGCGAACGCTACGGCAACACGATCAACGGCATGTCGATGTTGATGGCCCGCCGGATCGTGGAAGCGGGCGTACCGTTCGTTTCCGTCTTCTGGATGGAATCGCCGAAGCTCTCCGATCTGTGCAAGAGCGGCGGCGGTTGGGACACGCACGGCAGCAATTTCTCTTGCCTGAAAGAGCATTTGCTGCCCGAGTTCGATCGCTGCTACTCGGCCCTGCTGGGCGATCTGCACGACCGCGGCTTGCTCGGCGAAACGCTGGTTCACGTCAACAGCGAGATGGGCCGGATGCCGAAGATCGGCGACCCGCGTTCCGGCGGCCCCAAGGGCGCGGGCCGCGACCACTGGACGCATTGCCAAAGCGTCCTCTTTGCCGGCGGCGGCATCCGCGGCGGACAGGCCTATGGCAGTTCGGACAAGGTGGCCGCATATCCGTTCGATCGAACCGTGGCTCCGGAAGACGTGGCCCACACCATCTATCGTGCCATGGGGATCGACAATCTCGAAGCGATCGACCGCGAGAATCGGCCTTACAATCTGCTGCCGGATGGCGCGCCGATCAACGGCTTGTTCAGCGGGTGAGCGCGAACTGAATCCAATCGCAAGCAGGCGGTGCCTCGAAACGCAGTGCAATCACCTCCTGAGTAAAGCCGATGAACAGACCCTTCCAGTTCTCAGGGCGAATTCGAAGTTTCAAATTCGCGTTCGCCGGGCTTTGGGTCATGATCAAGACCCAGCAAAACGCCTGGGTCCACGCTTTCGCGTCGATCCTGGTGATTTGTACCGGCCTGTGGTTTCACTTGACGGGGCCCGAGTGGTGCTGGATCGTGTTAGCAATGATGGCGGTATGGACAGCGGAGGCTTTGAACACCGCCTTCGAATTTCTCGCTGACGTCGCTTCACCTGCGTTTCATCCGCTGGTCAAGCAATCCAAGGATCTGGCTGCTAGTGCCGTTCTCATCTCGGCCATCGGTGCCGTGCTTATCGGTTTACTCGTCTTCGGACCGCATTTCCACTCGGCAATCCGCTAACTCTCGTTACATACTTGTGACCGCAAGTTTCCGGGGTATCCGGGTATACTTCCATAGTTCGCCCAGGGGAAAAAATTACCAATCACGGAACGCGTTGGCGTTCCCATACTCTGGAGTTCAATCATGAAGTACCTGATGTTGATTCTCGCGTCTTTCGAATGCTTTTCTCTCGTGGCAGCGGAGGACGCCAAAACGCCGACGTCCAATGAGAAAGCCGCCGAGGCAAGGCAGAAAATGCTTGCGTTATTGAATTCCACACGGAGTTCTTCGCTGGCGAATCCCTCGATCGATATGGAAGGATACCTCCGCGTCTCCCAGGAAGCGGCGAAGCATCGCGAGACGCGGCGGGTGACGGAAGACGACTTCATCAAGATCCTTCACCGATATTACCGCCAGTAGCCTGAAGTCGCTGATTCCCGACAAGAACACGCGAATTCTGATTTATTGCAACAACAACTTCGCCAACAACGAACGTGCCTTCGCAACGAAAGCGCCGATCGCTTCGCTGAACCTTTCGACCTTCATCGCGCTTTACACGTACGAGTACAAAAATGTCTACGAACTCGCGCCGAAGATCGATGTGAAGCTGACGAAGCTTGAATTGGTGCCGACGAAAACGAAGTGATGTTTGGTAACGTTTAGCCGCGGTTCGAAGAACCGCGTGGGCCCGCGCGGTTCTTCGAACCGCGGCTAAACGGTTCGCTCAACATACCGACATCAAATCGCTCCGGCTCAGGGACGTCTCCCGAGCCGGAACCGGAGGGGCGAACGCCGGATTGTCTTCCAGGACGTCTTTCAGCCGTTGTCGGGCGACGTGCAGACGTCGCTTGATCGTGCCGATCGGCGTTTCGAACTCACGGCTCATCTGCTTCAAGCTCTGGCCGCGCAGGTAGAACGCCTCGAGGGTCTGGCGGTCGAGTTGCTTCAACCGGCCCAGGCCTTCGCGCAGGTGCTCCTTGTTCTCATCCCGCTCGAAAGTCTCGAACAAAGAACCTTCCCGGTCGGGCACGTTGTCCAGAATCTCCGGCTCCGTGCCGCGGAACGGACCACGCCGGATCAACCGGTTGATGGCCATCCGGGCCGTGATCTGCCGCAGCCAGCCGGCGAAGCAACGCGGATCGCGAAGCTGGGGCAACTTCTTCATTCCGTGAATGAACACATCCTGAACCAGTTCCTCGGCCTCGTGCTCGTTGCGAACTTTCGCCAGGGCCATTCCGTACACGGAACCTTGGAAACGCCGCACGAGTTCGCCGTACGCGATTTTGTTGCCCGCCTGTGCCTGCTCAACCAGGATCGTAATTTCCGTCCAACTCATGTTTTTTCTCCCTATCCCGATCCATGCGCGGGTCATCCGGCGGCAACACGGCGCGATCGACCCCGGGATCAGTGGTCGGGGGATCACATTCCGTGTTGCCGGCGTTCGCGAAGGGCAACGCCGGCCGACGTGGCTCGACGTACCCGCCTGGCGCGAACGCGATGACGGTTACTGCGGGACGGACAACTTGATCAGCGGCACACGACGTTGGTGGCGGGGTAGGAAAAAATCCATACCTTCGCCCTTCGCCCAAGCGTTTTTCGGCCGAACATCAAGCGGTCTGTTCGCTGCTAGTTCCGGGTGGAACAAGAAGCATTCTGGTCTACAACGGACAACGGTCGTGGTTAGCGTCCCCGTCTGAGGGGGGTTAAAAACCTTCGTGAATCACTGGGAATCGCGACGACCTCGTCCGCCTCACTTTCCACGAGATAATGCGGGGGCCGTTATCCGTCCGGGTTTTTGAGGCCCGGTTGACCCGCTCAGTGTCGCTTCACGGCCGACGTACGATTGGTAATCGTGTCTTCCGTCATGTTGAAGCGAGTGATACGGGGTGGAACGGTTTCCGCTCGGGACAGCGAAACAACCAGAATGACTACTTACACTGGTCCTACCGGTCCGGCCTGTACCGATTGTCTCGCGTGTAAACGCGGGTAATCGGCGTAGACGGACTGGTACGGGGTGCGAGTCTGGCGACACGAGCCGCCAGTCATGGGACAGGACCGCCGGCGGCATCGGCATGGCGACGCGATTACCGGACGTGGCGTTCCGATCCTGCTTCGCTTCATTGCGAGCTTGCAGGTTCGTTGCGACCAAGTTGTCCTGAATCTTCGTGGCCATGGATATTCCTCCGGCGATTGAAAAGAAGGAAGGCTCGTTGAGAACCCACCTATGAGAAAAAACCGGTCAGATCCTTTGTTGCGGGCTACCTACAGAAGTACATCGTTGGGGGTTAAGGGTTTCACAAACACCACACAAACTCGAATCGTGTCCTATTACAACGATCTTCGAGCGATTTCGTTTCACATTTTACCAATTTTGTTCGCGGACCGAACATTTTCGGACCGCGATCCCTCTCTGACGGGTCGAAAAGCCGAGAGGTTCGCGCAAAATGCCAGAAAAAGAGAAATCATTTTGGAAAAGCTCAATGGCGGAAATCAGGCGAATGTTGACTTGCGGAGTAATCTATGCAGATCGGACAATCCGTCTTTTCTTCGTAGGACGGCCTTCCTTGGCCATCTTGCTATGACAGGACGGCCAAGGAAGGCCGTCCTACGAAGAAAAGTCCTGTTGCAAACCCGTGTATAATGGTGCAGAGTTCCTTTATCCCATCGGCCAATAGCCTTCCGATCCTCTCCACACTTCACGGAGGACTGGTCCATGCTCTCGAAGAATCCGCCCGTGAAGGGCAAGCAACTGATTGCCGGTCAATGGCATGAAGCTACCGCCACGTTCGAAAGTCGTAGCCCCGCCAACCGCGACGATCTCGTCGGCGTCTTCCCCTCGGGCGATGCCAAGCAGGCCAGCGATGCTGTCGCGGCCGCCAAGAGTGCGTTCGGACCCTGGCGGCGGATGAGCCGTATTCACCGGGCCGAGTTCTTCGACCGTCTGGCTCAAATCATCCATCGCGAAATTGAACCCTTGGCCGTGTTGATGGCCCGCGAGGCGGGGAAGAATATCACGGAATGCCGAGCGGAAGTCGTCGAAGGGCTGCACATGGTGCAGTACGTCTTCGGCACGGGGCGGATGCCGGTCGGCGAAATTGTCGCTTCCGAGATTGCCGAGAAGGATGCCTTTATTCGCCGCAAGCCGTGGGGCGTCGTCGCGGTGATTACACCGTGGAATTTCCCGTTCGCGGTGCCGCTCTGGATGCTCGGGCCATCGTTGCTCGAAGGGAACACGGCCGTCTTCAAGCCGTCGGAGGATACCCCGGCCGTCGGCCAGCGGATCGTTGAACTCTTCCTCGAAGCGGGATTTCCGGCGGGAACGATCAATCTCGTTCACGGCGACGGCACCGTCGGCGAAGCCCTGGTCCGCAATCCCGATATCAGCGTCGTCTTGTTCACCGGCAGCTACGACGTCGGCCGACGCATCCAGCAGATCTCCGCGGATTTCCCCGACCGCATCGTCGCTGCCGAGATGGGGAGCAAGAGCGCCGTCATCGTCTGCGACGACGCCCGGCTCGATCTGGCGGTGTCGGCGGGGATCATCAGTGCCTTCAAGACCAGCGGGCAGCGCTGCGTCTCGGCAGGTCGGCTCATCGTCGCCGAGAAACTGGTCGATGCCTACGTCGAGAAGTTCGTGGCGGCCGCCCGCAAGATCCGGATCGGCGATCCGCTGAATGCCGCGAATTTCACGGGGCCCGTTATCAACGAGACGGCGGTCGAGAAAGTCACCAGCTACAACGCCCTGTCTCGGAAAGAAGGGGCGGAGATCCTCCTGGAAGGCGGCCGGCTAACGGGTGCCGACCACAAGCTCGGCTGTTATCTCTCGCCGCACGTTTATCGGATCAAGCACGATCCGAAAACTCGTTGCATCCGCGAAGAAGTGTTCGGCCCGCACCTGGCGATTATCCCGTTCGCCACGCTCGACGACGCCATTCGCATCTACAACGACACCGATTTCGGCCTATCGATGGGCGTCATCACCGAAAACTACCGCACCATGCGCCTGCTCCGCGACGAGTGCAACTACGGCATGGGCTACGTGAATCTCCCCTGCATCGGTGCCGAGGTCCATCTCCCGTTTGGCGGCGTCAAGAAGAGCGGCAACGGCCATCCCTCCGCGGCGGGCCTGGTCGAGGCCGTCACCCACAAGATCGCTTGGACCGTGAATCACGGGTTGGAGATCAAGATGGCGCAAGGATTGACGGCGGAGGTGTGAGTGTGGAGAGGTATCCCCGGTTTTGACCCCGAATGGGGTCGAATATGACAGCCCGGGGCAACGCCCTGGGTAAGCTAGTTTCCCCGGATTTAAGCCCCAACGGGGCGAAATTATTTCGCCCCGTTGGGGCTTCGTGAGGAGATTATCGTGTTCCCAGGGCGTTGCGTTGGGCTATCATATTTGCCCCCTTCGGGGTCGAAGACGGAATCCAGTGGAAGCATGGGAAAGAGTAATCCGTGTTAAGAGTGGAACAAATGATGCAAGCAGAATCTTCACCGCTATATGATCCGGACGATGAATTGACGGATGAAGATCTTGCGGCAATCGCTGCCGATTGTTTGAGACGATTTGCGGAAGAGCATCCCGACGATGATTGGGGATATGACGTGATTTTCGCGGAGAAGAATGTTTAATCACGAATCACGCGAGGCCAGAACATGCATGATGAAATCGCCGACCCTGGTGCCTCGCAGGATTCAGTTACTCGTAAGATTCGCCATGCGAACGCTGATATCGACCTCTCATGGGAATGGTCTGAAGAAGACATTCGCGATGTCACCCTAGCATCGCTCCGTCGGTTCGAGGAAGAAGAAAGCGAGTAGCCAGCGCGATGTCCAAGCTCGGACATGGTTGGCTCTGGCGGTAACATGAACCATGAACGAGAACGAAAAAAACTCGCCCTCGCAAGATGATGAACGTTTCCAGATTTGCCAAAATTCCACGACATTGTTTGTGATGTCGCTCCTTGTTCCGCCGGCAATTGCGGTTGTGGTGGACCGAAACAATCCCGGATGGTCGAAACAACATCCAGAACTCTGGATACCCACTGGTTTATGTTTGATCCTAATAGGCGTTGCGATGATTAAGAATCTCAGCCTTTTTGCGGAGTTTGACCATCTGGTTAGAGGCAGGTTCTGGTCAAGATCTCCGAATCGATTTGCAACTGCTGTGTGGGCGACGTTTTCAATCCTTTTCGGATCGATGTTCTTGGCGGTTGGAATCGGGTTGTTGCATTTCGGATAGCTTGTTCTTTCGCGGTTGGAGGCACTCTCCCATGTGGCGATTCAACGACCGTCAAGTTCCCGATATCCGCACCGCCCTTCCGGGCCCCAAGGCCGCGGCCTTGCTCGAGCGCGACGCCCGGTACATCTCGCAATCGTACACGCGGATCTATCCGCTCGTCGTCGAGCGCGGCAGCGGGGCGGTGATCGAAGATGTCGATGGCAATCTCTTTCTCGACTTCACGGCCGGCATCGCCGTCAACTCCACGGGGCATTGCCATCCCGACGTGGTCGCGGCCATTCAGGATCAGTCGACCAAGCTCTTGCACATGTCGGGGACCGATTTTTATTACAGCCCTGAGATCGATCTCGCGGAGAAACTGGCCCAGATTGCACCGGGGCCGACGCCGAAGAAAGTCTTCTTCACCAATAGCGGGGCGGAATCGATCGAGGCGGCGTTGAAACTGGCCCGCTGGCACACCGGCCGTGGGCGGGTAATCGCTTTTTTCGGAGCCTTCCACGGGCGAACCTACGGGGCAATGTCGCTCTCCGGTTCGAAGCTGCCGCATCGCCGGGGATTTTCGCCGTTGGTGCCGGATATTCACCACACGGAATTTCCGAGCATTTGCGAAGGCTGCGTTCAGCTATCTGGCTGCGCCTGCGTGAAGAGGATCGAAGACGAGTTGATGCATCGCGTGGCACCCCCCGATGAGGTGGCCGCGATTTTCGTTGAAGCAATTCAGGGTGAGGGCGGCTATCGCATCGCACCGCCGGGGTTCCTCGAAGGGTTGCGCGAGCTTTGCGACAAGCACGGCATCATGATGGTCGTCGATGAGGTACAATCGGGCATGGGCCGCACCGGGAAGATGTTCGCGATCGAACATTGGGGCATCGAGCCGGACATGATTTGCCTGGCAAAAGGAATCGCGAGCGGCCTTCCGCTAGGTGCCATGATCGCCAAGACGAGCGTGATGGATTGGCCGAGCGGCAGCCATGCCAGCACCTTCGGCGGCAACCCGGTCTCGTGCCGGGCGGCCCTGGCAACCATCAAGCTCCTGGAGAGTGAGTACATCGTCAATGCGGAGGAACGTGGGAAACAACTTCGTGCGGGGTTGACTATTCTGAGTCGGAAACACGCATGCCTAGGCCAGGTACGCGGCATGGGGTTGATGACGGCCGTCGATGTGGTGAAGGAAGGTCCCGCGCCCGCCTTGCGTGAGAAGATCATTCAGAAGGCCTTTCATCGCGGCCTTTTGCTACTCGGCTGCGGCGAGTCGGCAATCCGTTTCTGCCCGCCACTTTGCATCACGACCGAAGAGGTGGATGTTTGTTTGCGCTTGCTCGATCAGGCGATTGGGTCTTGATGAGAGAGTGCGATCCCCGGGTTTCGCAAAGCCTCAACCC
>JAIOQJ010000606.1 GCA_021413475.1 Planctomycetota bacterium
CATGGGGCGCTGGGGCCAACCCGGCGAGCTCGCGGGCCTCTGCGTCTTCTTGGCCTCCGATGCCTGCCAGTACATGCACGGGAGTGTCGTGGCGATCGATGGCGGCTGGCTGGCGCGGTGAAGGGTGTCACGCACCGCAACTTCCTTAATCTATGGCACTTACGTTCCTGGACCGCCTGACGGCGTATAGGATGGTAACACAGGAACTTCAGAAAAAATCGAAACCTCTCCCCGCCCGCGACGTCTAAAGGACTGTTCGCTAATTCCCTGTTCCCGCGAATCGACTGGGAATGTATCATTACCCGTACGTCTGAATCCATCGCCGATCACGTTTGTCGAGGAGACGAATCCCATGCCGTTGTCCGACCGCTCGCGATTCTTGAAATCGTGGGTCGCCCCCTTGTGTCTGGTCTTACTCGCCGCATTCATCGTCGCCATCTTGGTCAATCGATCGGGAACTCCGGTGATGGTTGCTCAGCCGAAATCGAAAGAAAAGGCTCCCCCGCCCAACAAGGCCGACGCCCCCGAGCCGGCACCCGAACTGGAAGGGGGCACCGCCTGGTTCAATTGTGCCGCCCCCCTCAAGATCAAGGACCTCAAGGGCAAGATCATCTTGCTCGACTTCTGGACACTTTGCTGCATCAATTGCATCCACACGCTCCCGGACCTTCACAAGCTCGAAAAGAAATACGCGAACGAACTGGTCGTCATCGGCGTTCACTCGGCGAAATTCGAGAACGAGCGAAATAGCGAAAGCATCCGGAAGGCACTCTTGCGGTACGAGATTCATCATCCTGTCGTCAACGATGCCGACATGAAGATCTGGAACGCGTACCAGGCTAACTCCTGGCCGACGCTCGCCCTGATCGATCCCGAGGGGAATCTCCTCGGCATGACCTCGGGCGAAGGAAAGCTTCCCTTGCTTGAAGGTGCCATCGAGAAATTGATCAAGATTCATCGCGAGAAGAAAACGCTCGACGAGAAACCGATCCGCTTCGACACGGCCAAGTTCCGCGATAAGCCGACCCCGCTCTATTTCCCGGGTAAGGTGCTCGGGGACGAGAAGGGCAAACGCGTCTTCGTCGCCGACAGCACCCATCATCGGATCGTCATCCTCGGCGAGGACGGCAAGAAAATCGACATCGCCGGCACCGGTATCCCAGGCAAAACCAGCGGAGCGTTCGAAAAGGCCCAGTTTGACGATCCGCAAGGGATGGCCCTGAGCCCGGACGGCAACACGCTCTACGTGGCCGACCGCCGCAATCACTTGCTCCGTTCGCTCGATTTGAAGGCGCGCACAGTCAAGATTCTGGCCGGCACCGGAGAGCAAGACCGCGGTGATCGTGGCGAGGGCGGTCCCGCCCTGGAACGCGGCCTCAACAGCCCGTGGGCACTGCATCTGGATGGCGATCGCCTTTTCATCGCCATGGCCGGGCATCACCAGATCTGGACGTTGAATTTGAAGGATCAAATGCTTGAACCGTATGCCGGCGACGGTCGCGAAAATATCAAGGATGGCCCATTGTTTGCGGCACGTTTCGCGCAACCGAGCGGCCTGGCCAGCGACGGCAAGTACCTTTACGTGGCCGATCCCGAGGTCAGTGCCATTCGCCGGGTGCCGATGAACGGCAAAGGCCGGGTTGAAACACTGGTCGGCGAAGGGCTCTTCGAGTTCGGCGACATCGATGGCTTGGGCAAGGAAGCACGCCTGCAACACGCGATCGGCGTCGCCTATTACAATGGCAGCGTCTACGTGGCCGACACGTACAACAACAAGATCAAGACTATCAACCTGAAAACCGGCGACGTGCGGACTTTTCTGGGCGGCAACCTCAAGAAGGGCGAGGAACCGCTCTTCAACGAGCCCGCCGGTCTGAGCGTTTCCGGGGATAAGCTGTACGTTGCCGACACGAATGCCCATCGTGTCCGCATCGTCGATCTGGCCACCAAAGCGGTGACGACGCTCGACATCAAGGGCGTCGAACCGGTGGCGTTGCCGAAGTAAAATGAGCCCGCGTCGTGGCGTGAAGCCGCGACGCGGAGGTTTCCGGAGCGGAGCGTTTTCAAGGAGAATCAATTGCGTTCGATCTTCGCATGCACCTGGGCAATGGCATTCGTCTGCACCACCAGCGCGGCCGACAAGCACCAGGCCCCGGTCGGGCATTCGGGTTACAAAACGTTGACCATCGAAGAGTTGTCATGGACGCCCAACTTGACGGCCGCCCTGGTCGAAGCGACGAAAGACAAGAAGCTCGTTTTTATTGATTTCACGGGCGAATCGTGCGTGAACTGCAAGGTCAACGAAAAGAAAGTCTTCACGAAGCCGGAAGTGAAGGACCTCTTCAAGCAATACGTTCGAGTGCAACTGTTCACCGACATCATTCCCGAGGACTATTATCAGAAGGCCCCGAAAGAAGAGTCGCGAGAAAAGGATGCCGAGACGAATGCCAAATTTCAGAAGAAGATCCTGGATTCGAACGCGCTTCCCATGTACGTGATCGTTAAGCCAGTAGACGGCGGCATGTTCGAGATCGTGGGCAAGTACGACGAGGGACGCATTAGCAAGATCGATCAGTTCTTGGAGTTTTTGAAGACACCGCTCGGCGCGAAGTAGTTTCCAAGCCCAGAGGTGAGGCTCGGCGAACCTCTGGGATATTGTTCGAAAAGGATAAACCGATGATTAATCGTTTCACATATACACTGGCGGCGATCGCACTCTCGCTACTTGCCTCGCCCGCTTTTGGCGATCCGCCGAGCATTAAAGAAATCCTCAAGAAGGTCGAGGCGAAGTTCGAGCCCGAGAACGCGAAGCCAGGGCAGACGGTCACGCTGAAAGTCACGGTGCAGTTGCTCGACGGCTGGCATACTTATCCAACCTTCCAGGAAGAAAAAGGGGCGAGGTCGCAGACGAACAAGTTCACGTTCCCTTCGGACGGAGCGATCGTGTTCGTCGGTGAACTGAACGAACCCGCCAATCCCAAAGAGAAATCCGAACCCGTGCTCGGCATCGAAAAGATGCACTACTACCCCGGCGGCGGCGTCTGGACGCAAAAAGCGGTCGTGCGCCCCACGACGGCGGCCGGAACTGTCTCGTCGAAGATCAAGTTCCGCATCCTCCTCTGCGACAAGGAAAATTGCCTGCCGCCCAAGGCGCTCGATCTCGAAGCGACCTTGAACGTCGCCGGCGACGCCGTCGCGGTCGATCCCGCGTTCAAGAATGAAGTCGATAAAGCCCCGAAAAAATAAGCGGCACCTGTAAGGTGCCCCCGGCTTGTCGGTATTCACAAGCGTGTTCGTATGATTCGCGGCTCGCCATCGGCGAGCCTTCTTTTTCCACGGATCAACGATGAAGCCTCTCTGCTCGCTGCTCGTTCTGGCATTTCTGCTGCCACTCGTTGCCACCGCCCAAACCTTCGACGATGCCAAGAAGAAGGTCGAGATGCGCTTTGAGCCGGCCGAGGCGAAGCCGGGACAGACTGTTACGTTGACAATCGAAGTGTTGCTCAACGAAGGGTGGTACACGTACGCCGTTTTCCAACCGGATAAGGGCGCGAAATCCGCCGCCACGAAAATCGAACTTCCTAAATCAGGCGATCTGATTTTCGTTGAAGACGTGCAAGATCCAGCCGGTTTCAAGTCGAAAGCCGAGCCAGACCTTGACATCAAGGATCAACGCTATTATCCGGGTGGAACAACTTGGCAGATCAAGGCGGTTGTTTCACCCAAGGCAAAGCCTGGGATGCAGGAAATCGCTCTCCCGAGAATGCTGGTGACTTGCTGTAAGAAAGAGCCCGATGGAAAAGAATTTTGCATCCGCACCAAGACTCTGATGCTTACCGCCGGCCTCAAGATTTTGGAAGGGCCGGCCGTCCCTGTTGATCCAAAGTACAAGGATGCCGTCGATGCGGTACTCGCCGCGCCGGCCGAGCCCAAGAAGGATGTGCCAGAGGGGAAAAAAGAAAATCCGTCAAAGTCGGAAGTCTCCTCCGATGAGGTGGAGAAAATCGACGTGGGCCGGCTTATTGGCCGAGACAGCAATTACGTCGCGGACATCAAGGCCGCTCAAGATATGTTGCCGCAGGACGTCAAAGGGAAATACAGCAGCCCGCAGGGGAGCGATTCCGGCTTCGTCGCGTTGATTTTGACCGCTCTCTTCTGGGGTTTGGTGACTCTGTTGACTCCCTGCGTTTTTCCGATGGTTCCCATCACGGTCAGCTACTTCCTCAAACAGGGAGAAAAGAAGCTCCACAATCCACTGGTGATGGCCACCGTGTACACGCTGACGATCATCGTCGTGCTTGGCGTGGCCGCGCTCTTTTTCCTCGCGACCTTCCGCGAGCTTTCGGTCGATCCGTGGATGAATCTCGCGCTCGGCCTGCTCTTCGTCTTTTTCGCGCTCAGTCTGTTCGGCATGTACGACATCGTGTTGCCGAGCTTCCTGGTCCGATTCACGGCTTCCCGGGAGCGAAAAGGCGGGTTCGGCGGCGTGATCTTCATGGCACTCTCGTTCAGCATCGTCAGCTTTACCTGCGTGGCACCTTTCCTGGGTGGATTCGCCGGGATGGCGGCTTCCGGTCAATATTCCAAAATTCAATTGGCGGCCGCCGCCGCCGCGTTCGCGGGTGCCTTCGCCGCCCCGTTTTTCTTTCTGGCGCTCTTTCCCAGCCTGCTCAAGAAATTGCCAAAAAGCGGCGGCTGGATGAATACGATCAAAGTCGTGATGGGCTTCCTCGAACTGGCGGCCGCGTTGAAGTTCTTTCGCACGGCCGAGCTCCGCTGGTCGATTCCGACTTTCCTATTCACTTACGATTTTGTCTTGAGTCTCTGGGTCGTCATTCTTATCCTTAGCGGGCTCTATTTGCTGAGCCTTTATCGCTTGCCGCACGATGAGCCGCTGGAGCACATCGGCGTTCCTCGCATGCTTTTCGGCGTGGTCTCCATCGGCATTGGACTCTATTTGATTCCGGGCCTGTTGGCGAATGGTCGCGACAAACAACGGCCGACCGGAATCATCTACGCCTGGGTCGATGCCTTCTTGCTGCCGGAACCAAGTACCGAGGAACTCGCGTGGTCTGGCGATCTTCGTGGCGTGATCGAGGATGCTCGTGCCAAGAGTGATGCGGTCTTCATCGATTTCACGGGCGTCACTTGCACGAACTGTCGGCTGAATGAAAAGAACGTATTCCCGCTCCCGAAGATCAAGGAAAACCTAAAGAAATATCGTCTCGTGCAGCTTTACACCGACACGGTACCGCCCCAGCTTTACGAGTCCGCACCGAGCGAAAAGCAACGAAAACTCGACGCGGCGGCCAATCTCGTTTTGCAACAGAAGATCTTCGGCAACGAACAACTGCCGCTCTACGTCATCCTGAAACCGGTTCCTGGCCCGAAAGGCAGCCCCGTTCAGATTCTGGGAGTGTACGGCGAAGGCAAGATCAACGAAGTCAGCAAGTTTGAAGAGTTTTTGCGGGATGGCTTGAAGAAGTGAACGTGCCGCTCGCGGCTTAGCGCTCGCGCTCGGTGGGAGATCATTTTCTCTGGGGAGAGCGAGCGCTAAGCCGCGAGCGGCTCAGCCTCCTCTCATCACTCGTATCAGCCATTCCCACATCCCCCATTTTTGCATCAACAACCCAAATCCAAACGACGCCAAATTGGCGATGACGATCGCGACCATATCGCGAATCAGATTCGCACGCGTTCGTGGTTCCGCTTTGCCGAAAACGAGCCAGAAGAGGGCGCATTCCGCCGCCGGGGCAAAAGTCTCGGCCACCGCGAGGTAAAGCGTTCGTTGAGATTGAGGGTCGATAAACGCGGGGATCACCAGCCAGACGATGGGGTACGTGCAGGCCGTCAGCCAGATTCCCGCGTAGAATCGATTTTTGAGTGGGTGCCGTGGGGAAAGAGCGAACACCAGGATGATCGTTTCGACGGTGATCGTGATCACGTAGCCGCAACACATCAGCAGCAAATAAAGCCCATCGTTCATGAAACTGATTTCCGTTCAGACCAGACGCAGCAGAAAAGGAATCTCCGCCAGCACGTGCAAGAGCGCGGCAAGGAAGTAGATATACCGCGTCGTTCCGTAATCGACGAGGAAACAGGTCCAGAGAAGAAGAACAATACCAAGCCCCACGAGTAGAAGCGTCGCCACGCCGCGTTTCCAGCGAATCGAACGGCGGGCGGCGGGGATCGTTTCGAGCCGCCAGGGGAGAGAGCGCAGACCGATAAGCGGAATCACCAGCACCCAGATGCCGTAGTGCACCATTTCGAGGAACGTGTGCAGGGCGACGAGGAAGTGATTCGACACGCCCGTGAAGAACCAATCCCCCGCGTGGTTAGTGATCGCCGTCGTCAGGGGATCGGTACCGAGCAGAGCCGGCGAATCGTGCAAGCGAAACCAGAGCACAGCCACGTAGACCGGCATCAGCAATAGAAGGGCGTGGTAAGCGGGCCGCCAGTTCGGCCGGCTCTTCTTCAACTCTCGATCGAGCAGCACCAGGGCCATGCACGGATGCAGATAGACGATGGCCATGCTAAAACCAAACGGCATCAACCAGTTGAAGGCAATCAGCAACATCGCCAGCGGCCAGACCCAGCCGGCATCGAAGCGCGGGTTCGTGTTGCCGCGCATCTGGATCAACGCTGCGATCCAGAGCAAGAAGCTCGTGTTCCAGATCGCATAGGCCGTGGCGTGATCGCGGGTATCTGAACCAGCCCGCAGATACGACGGGATCAACGCGAAGGCCAACGTCAACCCGAGGATACCGACAAACGAAAGCATGAAGAAACCGAGGAGCTTGCCTGTCCGCGCCGGCAGACGGCCGAGGATGTAGCGTGCCTCGAACCAGTTATGGTTTGGTCAGCACCATCCGAAGTTCGCCGCGCTTTTCGGCCGCCGCCAGGATTTTCAAATCTTCCGGTTTGACCGCCACGGTGAAACTAGTGATAAGCTTTTCGGTACGATCCAGGTAACAAGCGACGATGAGCACATTTTCCTTGATCGTCGAGGATTTCGCCTTCGCTCCTTCTTCTTTTTCGACCAGGAAAATATCGACCTTCGATCCGGGCTGGAAATTCGCATTCCCATTCTTATCCACCTTGATCGTAAAGCGGACATGACCTTCCGGAAATACCGTTTGCGGCGGAACCTCGGTCGCCGCAAACGAGGTTGCCAGCAGAATCGGGAACAAGATCGACATGAGCGCACCTGAATTTGGGTTCTGTTCTACTTCTTCTCGCGTAGCAGTTGTCGCTTGAGATCTTCCTTGTTCGATGTCGGATTCT
>JAIOQJ010000607.1 GCA_021413475.1 Planctomycetota bacterium
CTGGTCGGCCGACATCACGGAATTGACCGGGTTGTTGAAACTGGTACCGAAGGGATTGATCTCATCCGCGGCGAGCAAAGTGATTGAGGAGACTTGGGGGGAGATAGAGAAGCAGATGGGCAACGAACCGGGAATGTAGACCGGTTGCTCCGCAACCGGAAGTCAATTCCGGTTGCGGAGCAATCGGTCTACAGGATACAAGAGCCTACTTTAATTCACCTCAACCGTCCCCACCTTAAACGACTGAAGCTGATTCACCCCGAAGGTTGTCGTGAGCGCAACATCCGCGGCATCGCGGCCGCGGGCCACGAGAATTCTGCCGATACGCGGCGTGTTATTGCGAGCATCGAAAGCGTACCATTGCCCACCGAGATAGACTTCGAACCAGGCGCTAAAATCCATCGGGGCGGGGACGAGAGGGACGCCGATGTCGCCGAGATAGCCTGTGCAATAGCGGGCCGGGATATTCAGGCAGCGACAGAAAGTAATGGCCAGGTGCATGAAGTCCCGACAGACGCCGACGCGTTCGGTGTAGACTTCAAGCGCGGTGCGGTTCACTCTCGCCAACTGGTAATCAAAGCGAATGTGGTTATGCACGAAGTCGCAAATCGATTGCACTAACGGCCACCCGGCCGCGAGATGCCCGAAGATCTTCCAGGCGGTCTCTTTCAGTTCGCTGTCTACCTCGCAGTACCGGCTCGCGAGCAAGAAGAGCAGGGTGTTATCGGGCAAATCTTGCACGGGGTGCTGATGGGCGTTCCAGACTTGCCGATCGGGCAGGCCGCTGTCATTGACTATCGCGGAATTGCGAAAGACGACTCGCCCGGCGGGCACGAACAAGCGCGTACACCAGTTGCCGTATAGGTCGATGTACAGCCTGGACGGAACATTTGGTTCCACTTCGAGCCGTTCAGGCGTATGGATCGATGGCCCTACCGAAGGATGCAAGTGTAGCATCAGCACCACGGCGGAGGGTTCGTTGAAAGTGAGCGCAATTTCGCAATCGACCTTGATGAGCATGGAGCCAATTTCTGAGAAGGGAAAGTCCAAGCTCGGGAGAGGAGAGTGGAATCTCGGCATCGGGCGATTCGCGATCGTGTTTAATTCACTTTGAAATTCTATGGAGTTTTGGGGTGAGGGCTGCGGATTGGCGAGCCAGGTCGCGTCAGCGCCTGTAGGTTTGTGGCGAAGACTCCAGGCGTTCACGCCGCTCGGCTCGCCAAAACCCATCGCTTTTTCTTGTTGTTCCCCGCTCCCAATGATGCTAAAGTCATCCTGTGATTGAATCACCCGCCAGGCCATCCCACCGCGACCCACTGCCTACTTTCTTGGGGAGATACGGAATGTCCGCGACCCCGCCGAATTCTCATCGGATGTTGTCCCGCCGTCGTCTGCTTCAAGTGGGCGGCATCGGGGCGCTTGGCCTGAATTTGCCGCATTTTCTGCGGGCGGCGGAACAGGAACCACGCAGGACGCCGCGTCCCTCTTCCGAGAAATCGTGCATCTTTATCGTCCAGTATGGCGGCTGTTCGCATATCGATTCTTTCGACCCCAAACCCGCCGCTCCCGAAGAAATCCGCGGAGCGTTTAAGTCGATCCCGACCTCGATCCCTGGGCAACGCATCGGCGAGATGCTTCCACGTCTGGCGGCAATGGCTGACCGTTATTGCCTGGTGCGCTCGATGACACACCGAGATAGCGGCCACGACGGCGGTATGCATGTCTGCATGACCGGCCATTCGGCACCACTTGTCGAGACGCCGTATTTTGGTTCGGTGATGGCCAAGGTGCGGCCGTCAACCACGAACGTTCCTTCGTATGTTTGGGTGCAGAATTTGGCCGGCGACGTACAGCCACGCTACCTTAATGGCGGCTTCCTCGGCCCCAAGTACAGCCCGATGCGGATCGGCACCGATCTCGACAATCCGTCGGCTCCGGGGTTCCGCGTCTCGGCCTTCGACCCACCGAAAGAGAACTCGCCGGAACGCCTCAAGGATCGCTGGGATCTGCTCAACGCGATGGAGCCTTCCGGCGACAATATGCGGCGGTATCAAGAACGAGCTGTTGATCTGGTCGCGGGGCCCGAAGCCCGGAAGGCGTTCGACCTCGACCGCGAGAACACCAAACTCCGCGACCGCTACGGCCGGCATCCGCTGGGGCAGAATTTGCTGATGGCCCGACGGCTCATCGAATCGGGTGTGCGTCTCGTGAGCGTGACGGCCTGGTGCGGGACGCCGCCGACCGAAAAATTCCGCAACGTGCAAACCTGGGACATGCACGGCGAAGGGGCCGGACTTGGTGGGATCTTCGGCAAAGGAGCGTTCGGCCTCGGCTGGGCTTTGCCCAATCTCGACCAGGGCGTCTCCGCGTTGCTGGAAGATCTCGAACTTCGCGGCTTGCTTGAAGATACGCTGGTGGTACTCGTGGGCGAATTCGGCCGTTCGCCGAAAGTCGTCAAGGCCGGACGCGACCACTGGCCGGCTTGCTACTCGGCACTACTGGCCGGGGCCGGCATTCGTGGCGGACTGATTTACGGTGCTTCGGACGTTCAAGGTGGTTACGTTCGCGATTGTCCGGTGAAGCCGGAACAATTCGGGGCGACACTTTTCCATGCTCTGGGCGTTTCACCCGAGACCCGCTTGGGGGCCGATGGCTTTACCAAGCCCGCGAGCACGGGGCAGCCGGTGATGGAATTGTTTGCGTGATGGATGGCGAGCCAGGCCGCGTGAGCGCCTGGAGGTTTTTACAGACTCCAGGCGCTCACGCAACCT
>JAIOQJ010000045.1 GCA_021413475.1 Planctomycetota bacterium
AACCGGCGAGCGGCATTTCTTTTCCCAATGCCTGCAATAGGCCACTGAACGGTGCCGAGACGATAATGGTGCGGCCCGGCGGAATCGTCACGTCGCCACCATAGATGCGTGAACGCGGCATCGCTTTTTTCACGACCGGTACCGTATCGATGGCTAGGCTCTTGATTGCCTCGTCGGTCAGAGTGATGGTGTTGAATTGATCTTCTTTCGCGACCACGGCCGGGATGGGAGGAGGCGACGAACGTGTCGGTTCCGGTGCCTTGTGAACGAAAAACCACCAGCCGAGCCCGCCGGCCGTGACGACTAAAAGAGTCGAGAGGATGCCAGTGACAACGCCGCCGCGGTAATTCATGGAGTCGGTCCCTGGACGGCCGGGGGCGGGAGAGTGAGTCGGTGGCCGACACTGCGTTCGAGTTCCGCCCACGCACGCCGGCGATCGGCATGCAGCAGGGCCTCGCGATAGAAAGTATCGATCAATTGCCGCTGCGTTTCCAGCACTAAAACGTATGGAGCCCCGCCGCCCGCGTACGCTTTCTCGGCAAGTGTGATCGCACTTTTGATCTGCGGCCGGATTTTGTCGCGGAGTATTTTCAATTCCGCGTCGGCTTGCTCATAGGTGAGAAGCGACTGGCGGACGTCGAGGTAAATCTGGTTTCGCACGGTCAAACGCCGCTGGGTGGCCTGTTCGAATTCCGCTTGGGCTCGGGCGATGCCGCCCTGATTGCGATTAAAGATCGGCAAGGTCACGCGGAAGGCGGGGCCAAACTCGTGCCCCGTAAGCCGGCCGCTGGTGGCGTCGAGTATGCCGAAGAAACGGACCCAGCCGAGCTTGGAAAGACGCAAGCGTTCCTCGGCCGCAGCCACGAATTGCTCGGCGGAAAGGGCATCGGGCCTCGTTTGAACCGCTTCGGCCGACAATTCGTCGGCCTTCAATGAAGGTCGCGGCGGGAGTTGCTGTGCGTCGAGCATCATCGGAAAAGCCATTCCGCCAAGGCCGAGCAAGTTTCGCAAGCGTTCTTCCGCGAGCGGCAATTCGAAATCGATACGGATCGCTTCTTGCGTGGCCAGCAGGGCATCGATGCGGGCCGTCGCTGCTTCTTGCTCGCTGGCGTCGCCGGCCTTGAGGCGTTTCTCCGCGACGCCGGCAATGGCCCCGCGCAGCGCGATCGCTTCCTGGGCCACGCGTTTTCGTTCCGAGGCCAGCAAAACATCCGCGTAGGCCCGGCGGGTGTCGCGGATAAGATCAAGGGCCGCTTGCGTGAGCCGCTCGGCCGCGCGGGCATTTTCGCGTTCCGCGATCTTCATGCGGATCGGCCGCAGCCAGATGGCCTCGATGGGAAGCTCCACCGCGTACTTGAAAGGCTTGTTGGGAACGCCGAAGAAGTAGATGATTTCCGGATTCGGCAACAGTCCCGCCTGCACAAGATCGGCCTTGGTGAGCGCGAGATCCGTGAGCAATTCCTGGAACGCGGGATTGTTGTAAAGAGCGATTAGGACCGCTTCGTCCTCCGTGAGTTTCTTCCCTTGATCGAGCCCAGCGGGAATGACGAGTTGATTGATACCCACGGCTTGGCCAAGCGACATTCCCGTGCGTTCTTCAACCGCATGCGAAACACCGGCCCGATCTCGCCCGCGAGGCAAATGCACGCAGCCGACAAGAAAGACCATTGTGATGAAGAGCAACCCGAAACGCATCGATTGGCCTTCGGCAACGGCGGGTGACACGGAACTCCGTTCAGAAATTCTTCCACATCATGGAATATCGGCTGGCAATCCGGGCAAAGTTGAACGGTTTTGCCGGTTTTAATGCCGCAAGCGGCTTAACCGGCCGGCTTGCCCGAGAGAATCGAGGGGAGTTCAAATTGTTCTTCCTTCACGGTTTCCGTTGTTTTCTCCGCCTTTTTCTCGACCCCGGTCGACACCGAACGAGCGACACCATCGAGAATGGCCTCGGCCTCGGCCACGTGGCGGCGGATCAGACCCCGAAAAAAGGAAAGGGCGATCACGCAAGGAATCGCGATCAGCAAACCGGCCGCGGAGGCCACGAGCGCCTGGCGAACGGCACCGGTCAAGCCCGAACGATTGACACCCGATTTCTCCAGAATCGTAAACGCATCAATCATACCCAGGATCGTCCCGAGCAATCCAAGCAACGGCGTGATCTTCGCGAGCATCGACAGGATGCCGAGGTTGTTGGTCAAGACGACCAGTTCGCGATCGCCGTGGCTTCGGAGGGCATTTTCGATGCCGGCACCTTGCCGAATATGATCGTCGAGGCCGCGAGCGATGGCGCGTGTGATTAGCGTCGTCGCTCCGCGATATTTGTCGATGGCGGTTTGCGTGTGGCCCTCGCCGATCAACTTCTGAATATTCACGACGGCCGACGAGTCGATAATTAAAGAGAGTTTAAGGCTTCCGAAGACGAAGGGCAACCGCTGAAGCAGAACAGGCCTCCCGTCCCGTCGCGCCGCGAGAACTCCGTTGCCAGTCGGACGCATTCTGGGTAAGACGAAATCAAGACTACTCATACGAGACGCACTGGCATTTCATGATTTTCTTTCGAATTATCCTCCGGTCCGTCGTTCCGTTGATCGCACTAGGAATCACAGCCGCGCCCGCTCATGCGCATCGCATGATGCTGGAAGTGAAATTGAAAGATCAGCGGCTACGTGTCGAGGCGTTTTACGACGACGACACTCCCGCTCAACTGGCGAAAATTCTCGTGGAAAACGCTCAGAAAGATATCGTCGTGCAGGGAGTCACGGATGAGAAAGGCGTTTGGAATTGCCTGATTCCCGCCTCGGGAGAGTACACGATTCGAGCCGAGGCCCGGGACGGACATTTCGCGAAGGAGCGGCTGACGATTCCGCCGACGGGAACTGAAATCTCACCCGCCCTCGTTCCGCCGTCACGAGAAGAAACCACCCAGACGCCTTGGCTCAAGATGGCGATCGGCCTCGGCTTAATTACCTTGCTTTTCACAACCCTCTGGTTTTTCCGCCGAAATGCCGCCCCTTCCGCTGCTGCCTGAGAACGCATTTTCTATTCTGAAGAGCATGCCAAAACTCATCCCATCTCCGACGCGCGTCACCGCCGCCGGCAACAAGCCGAAGCTTATCGACGAGTACGTCGGCCGCATCAACACCACGACGCCCGGCGTCAGCATCGCTCACATGCGCAGCCCTGGCGGTTGGCTCGAACCGGGTCAGACGCCCGAGTTCGAGGAATACACCATCGTCCTGCGCGGTTGCCTGCGCGTTGAATCGAAGAAAGAAACGCTGGATGTGCGAGCCGGCCAGGCGGTGTATGTCGCCGCCAATGAGTGGGTGCGCTACTCGACCCCCGAAGGCGATGGGGCTGAGTATATCGCCGTTTGCCTGCCTGCTTTCGCGATGGACATGGTGCATCGGGATACGTGACGGTGCAAAAATGACACCTTTGTGGCGATAACCTCACCCAATCCGCGATCGGCCTTCAAGAAACGACGCCGGAGCGTCGATCATCATTACGATCCAACGAAAAGGGGCGAATGATGAATCAGTTTCTGCGCGGCATGATGCAGGCGGTTTCCGAATCGTTCCACCTGCCGGAACCGATTCTCGAGATTGGTTCGCTTCAAGTCGATGATCAATCGGAATTGATCAACCTGCGCAGCCTCTTTCCGAATACTGATTACACGGGAGTCGATTTTCGAGCTGGCCCCGGTGTCGACTGTGTGGCGAGCGTCGAAGCTCTGCCGCATGAGGATGCCAGCGTAGGGACCGTCATCGCCCTGAGTACCTTCGAGCACGTCCAAAAGTTCTGGCTCGGGTTCAAAGAGGTCAAGCGTGTCCTCAGGCCTGACGGAGTTTTCGTCGTCGCCTCGCCATTCTACTTCCACGTCCATGCATACCCGCACGACTACTGGCGGTTCACTCCTGAAGCCTTGGACTTCCTGCTCGATGAGTACCCATTGCGTCTGCTTGGTTCACACGGTCCCGCGCGGCGAATGGCGAACGTCTGGGGGATTGCTTTCAACGAGAAGAGCCGCCTCCCAACGGACAGCGATCTCAAACGCTACAGCGACCTTATGAAGGCGTACGCACGCCAACCGCTTCCCTGGCACCGCCGATTGCGGTATCAAGTCGGCAGCCTCCTTTGCGGTCGAAGGCCCTTCGCGCCTCACTTGGAGCGAGAGAAATGGTCGATTGAACGCCGAGGACAGGCTGCTTAGGGCAACCTCGGTCACTTGACTCGCGCGATGAGGAAAAAGCGGTCATTCGTGAGCGGATCGGTTTTGAGCAGAGGGCGGAATTCGGTGTCTTCTTCTTTTCGTCCGACAATCGTGAACCGTTCTTCGGGAAAGTACGAAAGGACCTGATCGACCGTTCCACCAAGTTTCTCCAAGCCGCAGTTCACGTGTACCTCGACGAAAAAATCAGCGCCGGATGAGAGCACGCGCGAGGCACCGGCGAGCGCCATGCACTCCGCACCCTCGACATCAACAAATACGACGTCTGGCAAACCGAAACGGTCGGCGAGGTCGTCAATGGTCATCGACTCAACTTCAAACTTCCCCCACGACCCGGTGCCGTCGTCAAGCTGGCCGTTGAGTCCCTCGTTGAACATGAGCTTGCCGCGTCGGTCAGAAACCGCCGCCTGAAGCACCTCGATTTGAGGCATTCCATTCAACTCGCGATTTTTCACGGCCGCTGAAATGTTGTGTGGGCTCGGCTCGACCGCCACGACTTGACCGTGGCTTCCAACTTCACGGGCAAGCATTAATGCGACAACACCCTGGTGAGCACCGATATCGAACACTCGAGCACCCGGCCGGAGTCGCGTCTGCCGCAAGACAGCGATCTCGGGCAGTTCGGACCAATCCTGGTCGTACCAGCCTTGTGAAAGTGGATCCGCAAGGTACACCTTGAGGATGCAGTTGCCGTACGTATGCTCAACCACCCGTGTAGGGAACTGACGAATCAGATGACGGATACGCCAGGCACGGAGCCGGCCCGCCAAGGAAGTAGGCATCAACTTCAGCAACGCCCGCTTAATTCTTCCCAGCATGTTCGCCTCCATTTGCTCATGCGCATGAAAAGGTCCGTGGCGATCCCTCTTCCGAATATATCGCCCCAACTTGACAAGGAAGCATCACTCGCCAAAAATTCCATGAGCTGCCCTGGACCTCGACCGTAGAATGTGGCGTGGGACGATCGGAGACCCTTTCTGTCGCTCACGACTTCTTATGGCGTCGTCGTTGACCCTTTTTTCCCTGTGTCGCACCACGACGGGGCGCGACGACGCCATCAAGAAGTTCCGTTCATTTTCATTTTGGGCCGCTACCATTTTCAATCGCGTCGTCGTTTCGACCTTGCCGTTTCCTTTCTCATTGGCATCCTTCAACAAGAGAGCGTCGTCACAAGAAGTGCCACAGTGAGGGGACCGGACCATGAGCGGAGTGCTAGCCGATTGGGTGATCGAACGAGACGTCAAGATCGTCCCCTTCGCCGAGCATCGGTCGCGGCCTGGCGTCATCTCCTACGGGGTGACAAGTTACGGTTACGACGTTCGCGTCGATCGCCATTTCAAGGTGTTTACAAACGCACACTGTTCAATTGTTGATCCCAAGAACTTCGACTCGAAATCGTTCGTCGATATCGAGGGGGATCACTGCCTCATTCCACCCAACAGTTTCGCGCTGGCGGAGACGGTGGAATACCTCGAGATCCCGCGAGATGTGATCGCCGTCTGCGTCGGTAAATCGACTTATGCCCGATGCGGAATCATCGTCAATGTCACACCCCTGGAGCCCGAGTGGCGCGGCCGTGTGACGATCGAAATCAGTAACACAACTCCTTTGCCTGCAAAGATTTACTCCGGTGAAGGGATCGCGCAGATCCTCTTTTTCCGGGCGACTGATCTCTGCAAAGTCAGCTATGCGGACAAAAAGGGCAAGTATCAGGACCAACCGGGCCTGACCCTGCCGTTTGTTCAGCCATCGACCTGAATTTTGGTCGGGCTCAGCTCACATCGTTTTTCCAATCCACACGGTTCGTTCACAAATAAAAGAACCGATTCTGGTCGTATCGGTCTTTCCAAAGGGTACAGCGATTGGCTAATTATGGTGTCTACCCAGCCGGTCGATTTGCCTGCTCGACCCCCATTTGGGATGTACATTTAGCTAGTGAACAGATATAAAGTCTGTTTGCCAGGAGCCTCAGCTAAAAGACTTACGGATAGACGCGCTCAAGGTATGACGCGCCTGGTGAAGAACGCCAACCTTTCGGATAGCCTCCTATGCAAATACAGCGTATTTTTACCCGCGAAGGTCAAGACCCCTTCGCTGGCATCAATTTCGTCCCGCGCACCTCGCGAATCGTCAATCCGAACGGGAGCATGGTCTTCGAAATGAAGGACGTGCTCGCCCCGGAAGGCTGGTCGCAAGTCGCGGTCGATATTCTTGCACAGAAGTACTTTCGCCGGGCGGGAATCCCGTACTATTCGGTGAAGGTGGCCGAGGATGGCGTGCCGGAATGGCTGCAGTGTCGACGCTCCGTCGATGGCGAAGTCGCAACGACGCACGAGACGGATGCTCGCCAGGTTTTCCAGCGTCTGGCTGGCTGCTGGACCTACTGGGGCTGGAAGGGAGGCTACTTTTCCTCCGAACCCGACGCCCGCGCTTTCTTCGATGAAGTGTGTCACATGCTGGCCATGCAGATGGCCGCTCCCAACTCGCCACAGTGGTTTAACACGGGGTTGCATTGGGCGTATGGCATCTCGGGGCCGCCGCAGGGGCATTATTTCGTCGATCCTCGCACCCAAAAACTCGAACGATCGACCTCGGCCTACGAACGCCCCGCGCCGCACGCTTGCTTCATCCAGTCCGTTAGCGACGATCTGGTGAACGAAGGCGGCATCATGGACCTCTGGGTCCGTGAAGCTCGCATCTTCAAGTATGGCTCGGGAACCGGCTCGAATTTCTCGCAGATTCGTGGCGAGGGCGAATTGCTCTCCGGCGGCGGTAAATCGTCGGGGCTGATGAGCTTTTTGAAGATCGGTGATCGCGCGGCTGGGGCAATCAAGTCGGGCGGCACCACCCGCCGGGCCGCCAAGATGGTCGTCCTCGATCTCGATCACCCGGATATCGAGGAATTCATTAACTGGAAAGTCGTTGAAGAGCAAAAGGTCGCCGCGTTGGTGCAGGGTTCGAAGCTTCTGAACAAGCACCTGAATGCCGTGCTGAAAGCCTGCCACAATTGGCCGAAGGAAGGCGAGCAGTTCGACGCCAAGCTGAACAAGGATCTGCGTAAGGCAATTCACGAGGCTCGTGCGTCTCTCGTTCCCGAGAATTACATCGCGCGTGTCATTCAATTGGCGATGCAGGACATCCAAGAAATCGCCATCGAGGAATACGACACCGACTGGAATTCGAAAGCCTACTACACCGTCTCTGGCCAGAACAGCAACAACACTGTCCGCATCGATAACTCGTTCATGAAGGCCATTGATGACGATGGTCCTTGGCACCTTTACTGGCGGACCGAGAAAGAGAAGGCTCGCCGCGAAGGCCGTGAGCCCAAGCCGAGCAAGACTCTGCAAGCCCGCGACCTGTGGGATGAGATCAGCTTCGCCGCCTGGTCGTGTGCCGATCCTGGCGTGCAGTACGACACGACGATCAACGAATGGCACACCTGCCCGGCCGATGGGCGGATCAACGCGTCGAATCCCTGCTCCGAATACATGTTCCTCGACGACACCGCGTGTAATCTCGCGTCGTTGAACATGCTCCGCTTTTACGACACCGCATCCGGCCAGATCAATGTCGATACCTATCGCCATGCCTGCCGACTCTGGACGATCATCCTGGAAACTAGCGTCTACATGGCGCAATTCCCGAGCCAGCCGGTGGCGAA
>JAIOQJ010000084.1 GCA_021413475.1 Planctomycetota bacterium
GCTATACGAGATTCGCATCGGTTTTATTATAATGGGACAAACCATCATGTTTATCCACTGAGAAAGGCCGCTCCCATGTCCACGGAATCAGCCGACCATCTGCACGACGACGATTTCGATCGCGAGGCTCGGCCGCGCAAGAAGACGGGCAACGGCGCGCTGGTTGCCATGATTTCCCTGGGCGTGCTGCTTCTGGGTGGGATGATCTTCGCCCTCGTCTACTTCTTCATGGGTAACAATCTCGACAACGACATGCTGGCCTATATGCCGGCCGATACGAATATGATGTTTGGACTCGACGTGGAAGAGCTTCTCAAGAACGACAAGCTCAAGGATCAATGGAAGAAGGCAAAGGCCGAAAAAGAGGGGAAAGAGATTGTCGATAAGCTCAAGGAGGCAGACATCGAGGATGACGACATCAGCCGAATCCTGTATGGCACTAAGGCAATTGTCGATGAAGACTCATTCAAAGACTCTCTGACCATGGTGATCAAGACCAAGAAAGACTACGACAAGGAAAAGTTGATCAAGGCATTCGAAATGGAGCGTCAGGAGAAGAATGGGAAGATCTATTACAAAGACAAGAGAAAAAGCGATATGCGGGTCGTGTTGCCGACGAATCGGCTAATCGTCTTCCTCGGTTCTCAGAAGCGGCTGGACGACGTTCTGGAGAAGGACGCTAGTAAAGTTGTCATATCCGATGCCATGCGGGAGCTCGCCAAAAAGATGAGTAAGGGCCCGATCTGGCTGGCCATCGATCGATCGCTTTTTGGCGATGAACTCAAAAATCTCGACCAATTGAAAGGGAAAAAGGACGAAAAAGGTGAGTTACTTGCCCCTACCGAGTTGATAGATGCCGCCAAGGACTTACGTGGCTTGGGAATGTACGTGAAGGTCGATGGCGACAAGATCACGGTGAAAACCGGCATGCTCTGCAAGGATTCGGACAATGCCTCGAAGGCCGCCTCGGCCCTACAAGCTTTCGTGGACAAGCATCGCAAAGAAAAGCTGGAGGAGAAACCGGAATTGGAGGGGGCCCTGAAACAGCTACCAGACGAAATCAAGAAGTCCTTGAACGATACGCTGGCCTCGTCCGCCACAACGAGCAGCGGAGCCATGCTGGAATCATCGATCAGCCTGAACATCAGCGGTATCGAAAAGGTTGTGAAGAGCTGGTTCGAGCACGAAATGAAGCCGGTGGAGCGTCGTCAAATTGATGTCCCAGTTCAGCAAAATAAGAGCAATGTAACCAACCCGCCCGTAAAGGTCGAGCCGGATGCGCCTAAGAAGTCGAAAGATCCCAATATCGACGAGCCGATTCCGCCGCGAGAAGTCCCGCCCGTCAAGAAGTGACAGGAAGATCGAACGACCTCATGCCGCGTGAACCTTCGAATTTCGATCGACTCGATCGGCCGCTGAGTCTTACCGCGCGCGTTGAGAAGCTCCTTCGGCAATCGATCACCGAAGGGAAGTTCCCAGGCGGGAAATTGCCGACGGAAGTCGAACTGGCGGAGCAACTCGGCGTCAGTCGGGAGACCGTGCGCCTGGCGGCCGAGAATCTACAACGCGAGGGATTACTGGTGAAGGTTCGCCGTAAGGGAACTTTCACGCAAATGCCGCGGATGCCGGACGAATTGCCAATGACGCCGTCGCGGCTCATCGGCTACTTGCAAGCCGGTTATAAAGCGGCTCAAGGACAAGAGGAGGCGGTGTCGCGCGTCGTCAGCGGCCTGATGCTGCAAGGAGCGGTCGAGGAAGCAAGCGAGGCCGGCTGCCGGATCGTGGTGCAGCATGCCGCCCATACCCAGGTTGGTAAAGTCTTTCAGCAACTCCATCAAGAAAGCCGGTTGCGTGGCGTCATCTTCGCTTCATACGGCGAGGAGAAGTTACTCAAACGCGTCGCCAGTCTCGGCCTTCCAATCGTGCTGCTCGATCACGATCTCCATCTCTCGGGCATCCATTCCGTCCGCGACGATTCGTTCCAGGGGGCGCACGATGCCGTGCTTTTTCTCGCCGGCCTCGGCCATCGGCGAATTGCCTACGTCAACTGGCGGCAAGTTGATTTGAATCCCTGGCGGCTACGAGGCTACCGCGACGGCCTACGAGATGCCGGCATTCGTCGGCAAGTGAAGTGGGAGATTTCCGTCGAATTGACCCAGGCCGGGGGCAAGCAGGCCTTTGAAGCCTTCAGCACGCTCACACCACGACCGACGGCTCTCTATTGTTTCAACAACACGCTCGCCAAAATCCTCATCGAGGAACTGACGGCCCAGGGCTTCCGGGTGCCGGATGACGTGAGCGTCGTGGGCGGCGGCGGTGAATATGTTCCCGGATTGACGTGCCATCAGACTGATTGGTACGACCTCGGCCGCTCGTCGGTCCGAGTGCTGATGCGCACCATCGACGGTCCCGCCCCGACGTCGCCGGAACACCATCTTGGCCCGCATGTGATTCGCGAAGGGGAGACGACAAGTGCGGTGGAGCATTCCTGATTTACAAAAATCAAAAATCGATCACGAAAGCACGAAAGGATGAAAACACGAAATTCAATCCGGTCCTTTTCGTGCTTTCGTGATCGATTATATGCTTTTTTTGTGTTTCACTGCAGAGATGGATACCGATACACGAACACCTCCGCAATCGGCTTTTCCGAGTGAATCAACGGCGTTCCCTTGTCGTAGTACGTCTTCTGCGTGCTCAACGAGAACCCATCTTCGATGACGATGTGCTTGATCAAAACCAGATGCGGCAACACGTCCGGATGGATCGGTGGGGAATAACGTGTATCGTGTAGGAACCAGTCGCCCGGTTGCAGATCTTGTCCCGCGGCCTTCGACCACGGGATGCCAGTCTTCATCATCTGATAGCGAAAGCCCCAATTGCCGAAGGCGCGGATCGACGCGTTTGACTCCTGCTGCCGCACGAAGGCCACTGCCTGGTGGAACGCACGCTTCTCGGCGAATGCCTCCCGCAATTCGATGGCGTAGTAAACGAGGCCGACTAGAACGGCCGTCACAAGTATTCCGGTTGCTCCGCAACCGGAATCCGGTTGCGGAGCAACCGGTCTACTTAATGCCCTGGAATCCGGTTGCGGAGCAACCGGTCTGCTTGAAGCAATCCAGCCTTGTGATGGCAAATGGCGTATCTGAAGCATCCACGCCCTACCGATCAAAATCGTTGCGGCGATCAGCACGCCCAGGATGCGACGCACCGCGGGGAACGGAGTGATCGTGAAGTAGCCGCCGATCTCGATCAGCAGCCAGAGCACCACGAAACGATCGTTCCGCGCCTCCGGGTTAGCAGAGTCCGATAAAGTCCAGAGTTGCCGGGACATGCCGCCGACCATGAGGAAGAACGCGGCCCCGATCGGCACGAAAATGAGATGACTGAGTACGACAAGCGGTTGGCCATCGCGTGGATTCGCCAGTAGCGACGCGCCCTCGTCGGGAACGAACATTAGCAGCAGGAAACCCGCAAGAATCCAAGCGAACCCAAGGATGATCCGCCATCGCGGCACACCTCGAATAGTCAGGCCGATCAACCAGAGGGCCCCGCACAAACCGCCGAAGTGGGTAATCAGGGCATTAAACAGACGAAACGGATTGCCCTGGCGTTTCTGGCGTTCCTGCATCGCCAACATGAAGTGCGAATCGCCTTGAGCGTGGGCGATGAACGCCTCGCAACCAGCGAAAGTGAGGATTGCCACAAAGGCGGCGGGGAGGGCGAACCGCCATTGCCGATGCAGCCAGCCGTGAACGAAGAAGACCGCCGGCAACGTGAAGGCCGAGTACTTGGTCTCCATCGCCAGGCCGGCGATAATTCCGGCCGCGAGGGACAACGAGAACGAACGGTGATCGACCGCAAACAGATACAAAGCCAAGGCCGTCATCCCGAAAGCCACGGCCGGCACGTCGAGCATGAGATTGATGCCGGGCAGAATCGCGGGCGAAAACAGCGTCACGATGGTGAGATTCCATTCGTAGCCTGCCGCGAAACGCCGCAAGAGCAGAAATAGACTCCCTGCGAACAGAAGCATGATGGGGAATAGCCAGAGCTTCAGCGCGATCGGGTCATCGCCAATGATCGGAATGCCGAGCGCCAGCCAGGCGGGAAGGACCGGTGGAACCAGGATGCGATTGGCGGGAATGCCGTCGTAGACAAACGAATACGGCTGGCTCGGATGGGCAGCGAACTCCTGGGCGTAGGCGATGTATACAGGATCGTCGATGACGGGGGGCTTCCAAGCGTTCAGCGAAGTGACGGCCAGCGCTAGAAGAATGATCAGCCATCCCGGCCATCGCGAGAGCGCGGTCATGGCGTCTCCCAGATGATTGACACCCGTGCCACCGGTCCCAGACATCGCAAGCGGATGAACGGGATCGGGTCGTTGAGATCGAGATAGCGTTCAATCTGAACGTAGCCCGGCGAGACACGCATGTTCTTCTGGTGATGCATACTCAGAATGATTTCGCCATTATCGGGGACGATGTCAGATAGTGCGATCCTTCGGGAATCAGCCAGGGCAAGTTCTCCGCGGCCCTTGAGGAAAAAACTCGGCGTACGCTTCAGCGTGAAGAGAACGCCTCGGCCGCCATCCTCGAATTCGGCGACGGCGCGAGCGAAGGGGAGTGCCCGAAAACGCTCGATCGATTCCGGCGTCCAGCAGACCACCCAGCCGACGTTGTAGTGTTCAAAAAATTGGCTCAGAAGCCTTTCATCCCATGCCTTCACCGACGTTCCGGAGAGCTTGCCTTGGTACAAGCGGGCGTGCATATGTTCGACTTTTCCCTCGGAGTCGAGCCCGCCCAAGAACGGGCGTTCCGAAAGCGGCGAAAGCAGGGCGGTCCAACCGTGCCCGGGGCCGGAGCGATCTTCCCAGAGGATGCGCGCGCTTGACGAGGCGTGTTCGCTCAGGGTTCGCACGATTTCCTTGCGTTGAGGCGACAGGCCAATTTCGAAGCGAGGGCCCGTCAGACATTGGCGAGGCAATTCGACGATCCAGCCGAAAAGTGCGATGCCCATGAGCACGACGATTGCTCCGGCCGGCTTCCATCCCGTCAGGTCGCTGAGCGAATCGGCCAGATCGGCGAGGGCGTTGGCGGCGGGCAGCACCAGGCACCATGCCGCGAGGATTAGCAATTTCTCCGTGCCGAATTCGGCGAGGAACGGCCAGAAACGTCCAGCGGTCGAAATCATGACAAATTCGAAAATGACGAACCCGAGTAGCCAGGCCGCGGCCCGATTGGTTCGCAACATCACGAGCAATCCGAACAGTCCAACCGCCGCGATTCCAATATTCGCTGGATCGCTTGGTAGCATGTGATTCCATTGTTTGGCGAGCGTCGGCCAGAATGGCGTCGACGGTGGAAGCTGGCCGCCAAAGGGAAGATAAAGCCACAAATGCCGCGTCCATTCGATGAGCCATGCGGCATTGACGCCAAACGCGACTAGTACCGCCGCCACCATCGCCAAATGCCAAATTCCTCCCTGGCGCGCTGAGACCCAGAAATAGTAAAGCACCAAGAATGGCAGACAGCCGATGACCAAAAATGGCTGAGCGTACCATGTCAAGGCGGCGAACAGGGTCATCAGAATCCAGCTATCGAGAGCGGGGGCCCGTTCGAAGCGAATGAACCACGTAAGGTGCAACAGCAGACTAAGTCCGCCCAGGAGCAGATCGACGTCGCCCGCCACGAGCAAATCTTGGCAAGGAGCCGACCACCAGAGCATGCAGCCTAGCAACCCGGCGATACATGAAGCGGGAGGTGATAACCCGATGCCGCGGCCCATCAGCACAAAAGCGAAGGGGACGAGCAGCGAAGCGATGGCCAGACCGAGTTTGTAAGATCCGGGGCGTAAACCGCCGAGCAACTGAAACAGTTCCGCGGGCCGGCTGCCGCCGTCGAAGATCGGCGTTTTCGGATAGCCGGCCTGATAAGCGGGGTCGAAGCAGCAACTCGAGCCGCGTTCCTTCCACGACTTGGCACCGATCATCCCGTGGTAATAATGGAGTGCGTGCCGGCCGGAGATAATCGGCTCATCATCAAGGAGGTGCTCGAAGCTTAAATCCGGGGAGAAGAGGCGCAGCGTCAACCAACCCTGCAGCAAAAGCAGACCGGCCACGGCCAGAAACCAGCCGGGGCGCTGGCGAAATCCCACCACTGCGGAAACGTCCATGTTCCCCTCGGATTGATAATCAGGGGGAAT
>JAIOQJ010000566.1 GCA_021413475.1 Planctomycetota bacterium
TCGACCTATCGTATCTCGGGTTCAATGGCGGTGCCGGCGAAGTGATCTCGGCCGGCAATGCCGTCGGGCAACCCGCGCTTTCGGTCCCCAACGGCTTTGGCGACAACAACCTGCCCACCGGGCTTCAATTCACGGGCAAGATTTGGAGTGAAGCGACCTTGTTGGCGCTTGCTCGGCTGTATCAAAATGAAACCGACTGGCACCAGAAGCGGCCGAAAGTCTAAATCCCATGTCCAGAAACACGTGAAGCCGTGACGCGTAGTCTTCGGAGCGGAGCGCTCCCCTCCGAAGACTACGCGTCGCGGCTTCACACCGCGACCAATGAAACTCAATCGCTAATCGTCGTCAGGTAAGTCTCGTACGACACTTTCGCGACGTGTTCGAGTTCCTGTTGCGTCTTTAGCTTCGCGTGCAAAACATCCATTTCCTTTTCTTGCACGTCAAACTTTTCCAAATAACGCTTGTAGGCTTCCGAATCCTTGGGAACCTCGCGAAGGTTCTGGCGGATGCGGTTCTGGTCGACCGTGATCGTCGTGATCCGCTTGTTGATGTTCTCGATCTCACGACGAATGTCATCCCATTTGCCCTTCAGGCCCAGGGCCTCATTCAGCTTCGTCTTAAGTTCCGGTGAAGCCTCGTTCAGCGAGAGAACGAAACGAATCTGGTTCTCCTGCCCGTTGGTCAGTTGGATCGTCGCGCCTTGCGAACGCTCCTCGACGACCGTGTAGCTGAGATCCTTCTTCGAGGCGACCGGCACCTGGAAGCGGTAGACGTCAGCCGCTTCTTCGACCGGCTTGTTGTCACCCTTGAATGTAAAGCCCTGACCCTTGCGGTTCGGGTGTTCGATCAAGAGAACGCGATCGGTCGTGCTCCGATTGCTGATGTCGTAGACCTTTTCTTCGCGGATCAACGTTTCGGTGGAAACGATGCCCTTTACGGCCTTGACCTTGGTGATGCGTGAAGTGTTGTTGCCGTTCTTCACGCTCACTTCCGTGCCGAGATCGATGGCGTAGGATACCAACCGTTCCTCGTTCGGCTGCAAATCGAGAACGCGGGTGTCGCCTGCGTAGGTGGATCCTTCAAAAATCGTGATCGGCCCTTGCGACAGGTTCGTACCGGTCGTGTTCTTGAATTTAAGACCAAGCAAGGGGTGTTTGGCTTGAACGCCGGGATTGTAGATGCTGACGCGGGTCGCATCGACATCCTTGTTAATGATCGGCAACAGGGCCGACTTCTGGCGGCCTAGCGAAACCGGTTGATCGATCACGTATTGGAAGTAATCGCCCAGCGCGGACGCGGTGGCGACCGACGGTACCGAACGACCGACCTGCATCTTGTCACCCAGCTTGCCTGCCAATTCGTTCGCGTACTGAGCGCGCAACTGGCGTTCGGACTCATTCAACGCACCCTGACCGAAATTGGCACGGCCGTCGCCCTTGAACTGAGCGTCTCGGGGACCACCAAGTCCGCCTGGAGCGGACGGCGGAGCGGCAGCCATGGGTCGGCCATTCATCGCCATCGGTTCCGGCGCAATCTGCTTGGCCATCGCGCCGGAATAGGTCGGCGGACGGAGCGAAGCGAACAATTCCGGCTCGACGAGCGGACGAGCGATGAAGAGCGGATTGTATAAGTCCATGCGGAACGAGATCGGTCGGCCGCTGATCAGCGACATCTCGACTTCGGACCACTCCGCGTCGGTCGGGTTATCGACGATCGCCCGAACTCGTTTTCGATGACCGGATTGCTGAAGCGGAGCCGTTGAACTTCGTTCAGCTTGACGCTGCGGACGCCCTCGGCACACCACATGTTTAAGATTTCAACGTCGGTTCCGCCATCCTTGCCGGCGACTTTCTGTCGTTCGACGCCGATGATCGAGCCGCTGACGGTGCCGGGCTGGCCGGTCGCGGTCTGCTGCATCACGAGTTCGACTTTCTCGCCGCGGGCCTGGGTGAGAATATTGGCGAAGGTCGGGTTGCCATTCAGATTGATGGCAAAGCTCTTCAAGGTGCGATCGATCGGCTCGTGGGAATCGTAAGTGACGGCCGAGACGCGGCCTTTTTCAGAGAAGTCCTGGAGAACCATCGACTTCAGGAGATCGTTGATGTCTTGTTCGGGGAAAGTCAGGTCGATGCGAGCATCGCCTTCGATCTCGGCGGAACGGTTGAAGTGGGCCACGCCGGATGAGAAAAGTAACACCCGCGAGATAGGCAGAGAGGTCGTTGCTTTCAGCTCGGAAG
>JAIOQJ010000560.1 GCA_021413475.1 Planctomycetota bacterium
TTTGCCACTCCTCCCGAGTTACATTACCCATTCAAACCCCATCGCATCGAGGCAACGGATGTTCTCGCTTCTTCGAGCTGCTGGAATTTGCGCATTAGTCGGCTCCACGCTGGCCGCCGATCCGCCGCGCCCAACTGGACCGCATCCGGCGTTTCGGCCCGTCACACGACCGAAGATCCCGGAGGTCCGGGGCACTCCGCGCACTGATGTGGATCGTTTCATCTTGGCGGCGCTGGAAGCGAAGCGATTGACGCTGAGCCCGGAGGCCGATCGGCCGACGTTAGTTCGGCGGGTCTGCTTCGACCTGACTGGTCTACCTCCGAGTGTGGCGGAGATCGATGCGTTTCTGGCCGACTCGTCGCCTTTGGCTTTCGAGAAGATGGTTGATCGTTACCTGGCGTCGCGGCGCTATGGCGAGCGTTGGGGTAAGCTCTGGCTCGATGCGGCGGGGTATGCCGATTCGAATGGCTACTTCAATGCGGATAGCGATCGACCGTTGGCGTGGCGCTACCGCGATTACGTCGTTCGGTCGTTCAACAACGACGTGCCGTACGATCGTTTCGTCCGCGAGCAACTGGCGGGCGATGAGATCGTCAACTATGTGCCTGGCCGCGAAATGACGCCGGCTATGGTTGAAGCCCTGACGGCGACTCACTTCCTGCGCAACGCTCCGGACGGCACCGGCGAGAGCGACGGCAATCCCGACGAGGTGCGGACCGATCGCTTCACCGTGCTGGAAGGGAACGTGCAGAACATCATGAACTGCCTGCTCGGCATCACCATCCAGTGTGCTCGTTGCCACGACCACAAGTTCGAACCGGTGACTCAGGAAGAGTACTACGGCCTGCAGGCGATTCTTTTCCCCGTCTACAATCCGGAGCGCTGGGCCAAGCCGAACGACCGCGTAGTGAATTTGGCGGGGAGCGCCGATGTCGCCGCGTGGAAGAGCCGTACCGAGCAGATCAATCGCCAGGTAAAGGCCGCGAAAGACGGCCTCACCGCATTTGCCGAATCGCTTCAGGAACAGATGATCGCCGATCGGCTGAAGGATCTCGACGAAGCGGAGCGCGACGCGGTGATCGAGGCGTTTCGAACGCCGAAGAACAAGCGGACCGCGTCGCAAAACCACTCGCTCAAGAAACACGCGAAGGCCGTGGAGATCAGCGACGATGAACTTGCCAAACGATTCCCGGAGTACGCCGCTCTGCGCGACCGCGTGAAGCAGACCATCGCCGAGCGCGAGAAGGAGCGTCCGAGACGCCTGGAGCAGATCGCGGCATTTGTCGAGACCGATCCGAAGCCGGCCGCGCATCACTTACTATTGCGCGGGCAGCACAATCAGCCGGGCAAGGAAGTGCAACCCGGCGTGCCGGCCGCGCTTTCCACGAGGTCCAATACCTTTCGCGTGGAATCCCGTCCCCATTCCTCCGGACGACGCACGGCCTTCGCCAACTGGGTGACCTCGCCAGAGAATCCGCTGTTCGCCCGCGTCATGGTCAACCGCATCTGGCAGCATCATTTCGGCACGGGCTTGGCCGCCACGCCGGATAATCTCGGTGCCTCGGGAAACAAGCCGTCGCATCCTGAATTGCTGGATTTTCTCGCATCGGAATTCGTTCGTCAGAAATGGAGCGTGAAGGCTCTCCATCGGCTCATCATGAACTCGGCCGTCTATCGCCAATCGAGTTCGCCCGTCGAGGGCCTTGATGCGATCGATCAGGACAATCGGCTACTGGCACGATTCCCGCTTCGCCGTCTCGATGCCGAGATGATCCGCGACGGCATGCTGCACGTGTCTGGCGAACTCGACGAAAAAATGGGCGGGCCGTTCGTCGCCAGCAAGCGCACGCCGGAAGGAGTCGTCGAAGTGCCCGCCAATGCCGAGGGCGCGAAACGGCGTTCCATCTATCTGCAACAGCGGCGCACCCAGGTCGACACGTTCCTGCAACTCTTCGACGCCCCCGCCCTGGTCAACACCTGCGGCAAACGTTCGCCGTCCACGGTGCCGCTGCAATCGCTCGTCTTGCTGAATTCGGAATTCGTGCGCCTGCGGGCGAAAGCGTTTGCGAAGAGGTTGGAGAGCGATGGCGTCGACAAGCGATTGATTTTGGCGTTCAAACTCGTGAGCGGCCGAACGCCGAGTGAGAAAGAGCGGACGGCGTGCGTGAAGTTCTTGGACAAGCAGCGAGCGACGTATGGCGGCGAGAAGGATATCGAGGAACGAACGTGGACGGACTTGTGCCAGATGCTGTTGGCGAGTAATGCGTTTTTGTATGTGGAATAAACGTAAGCCAATATTTCACGTTACTACTTGGAACTAAACCGGGAACAGACAAGAATCATGAGTCCATTAGCACAACACGAAGATCGACAATGGCTTTCCTCAATCGTCGCCAATCTCGCGGATGATACCACTAAGCTCATCTACGCTGACTGGCTAGACGATCATGGTGATGACCGGGGCCGATTCTTACGAGAATTTGTGATCTGCGCGAAGACCATGGAGGATTCAGATCTTCCAGATCCGGATGGTCTTCCGGAACCGTGGCTCGAACTCATCGGGTTTCGACTGATCGAGCGGATGGTCATTGAGAATATTCCAAATTTCAAAGACCCCGTGTTGCGGCTTGCCCGTCCCGCACTGCGGATGATAACCAAAGAAACAGACGATTCGAAAATCGAGATTTGCGCCAGCAAAATCGGCGGACTTCCTGATTTCCCGCCTGGATTTATCTGGCCGCCCGGCGGAGATTGTCACGCCATTTTCAACGATGACACAGGCGGCACGGACAGGTTGGCTGGATTTCTGGCCCAGGTCAACCTCTCTGAAATCGCGCATACACAAGCTGCCAAAGACTTGCCAGAGACCGGACTGCTGTCATTTTTCTGTTTTCAAGACGTGCAGAACGACCACCCGGACGCCATTGGCGCAATGGCCATCTATTTTCCCGATGCCAGTGGGTTTATTCGAACAAACCCTCCGAAGAAGCTGACAGATGGCAACACGATAATTCCCTCATGCCAATTAACATTCGAGGAAACGCTCGATCTACCGCAGGCTGGTATCGATATTGGCCCATGGGGTGCGGAACTTGCAGGGGAGGGGCTCTTCGACAATTATCTAGATCATGTTCGCTATTTGAACTTCGACAACATTCTCGGTTACGCTCGTGCCACAACCGGAAACGACCCAACGCCTTCAAAACAGTCTCGGCACTTGATCGTCTTGAAAAATGCTGTTGGATGCCGACTTCATATTCAGATCCTCCAAGATGATCTGACTGCTCGCAGGTTCGACAAAATCACATTGAATTGGGTGGATTTCTGGTGAGATACTCGATTTGGATGAAGGTGATTGCATGATTTCGAATCACAACTTCCGCTCTCCGCCATCCGGGTTCGCCCTCACCCGCCGCGCCTTCCTCGCCCGCTACGCGGGCTCGCTCGGTTCCCTGGCCTTGGCCCAGCTTGCGGCGGACGCTCGCGATCCGCTGGTCCCAAAAGCACCGCACTTTCCCGCGAAGGCGAAGGCCGTCATTTGTCTGTTTCAGCACGGCGGGCCGAGTCAGATGGATCTTTTTGATCCGAAACCCGAACTGACCAAGCAGCATGGCAAGGCGCATCCGGACAAGCTCGAAGTTCATTTTCACACGCAGACCGGCAAGTTGCTGGCGTCGCCGTTCAAGTTTGGTCGTCACGGCAAGTCGGGGATGGAGCTTTCGGAATTGTTGCCGCACACGGCGAGCATCGTCGATGACATTACGCTCGTGCGGTCGATGGCGACCGACTCCGTCGATCACGAGGCGGCGCTTCGCGTTATCCATTCCGGCAAGATCTTTCCCGGCCGGCCCGCGTGGGGTTCGTGGGCCCTCTACGGGCTCGGCACGGAACGCAGAGAACTGCCGGCCTACGTTGTTCTGTCCGATCCGGGCGGGTTGCCAGTGGACGGAACCCACAACTGGTCGTCGGGTTATCTGCCGGCGGTCTATCAGGGGACGCCGTTTCGGGCCAGCGGCTCTCCGGTTGCCCATCTGGAAACGCCGCGCGACTTGTCGCCCGCGGCCCAGCGGAATCAACTGGAGCTTCTCGGCGAACTCAACGCGTCGCATCTGCAACGGCATCCGGGCAATGCCGAACTCGAAGCGCGGCTGAGCAACTTCGAACTTGCCGCGAAGATGCAGACGGCCGTGCCCGATGTGCTCGATCTTTCCAAGGAGACGGCAGAAACCCGGCGGCTCTACGGGCTCGATAACCCGAAGTCCGCCGAGTACGGCAAGCGCTGCCTGCTGGCCCGCCGGCTGGTCGAACGCGGCGTTCGCTTCGTGCAGATCTTTCTCCAGGGCCAGCCGTGGGACACGCATAGTAATAATGCCGGGAACCTGCGAAATCTCTGCGCGATGACCGACCAGCCCTCCGCCGGCCTGATCCACGACCTGAAACGCCGTGGACTTCTGGATTCAACAATCGTCATGTGGACCGGCGAATTCGGCCGACTGCCCATCTCGCAAGGACTTGACGGCCGCGACCACAATAGGCACGCGTTCTCGCTCTGGCTCGCGGGCGGCGGCTTCAAGAAAGGCTACGTCCACGGCGCGACCGACGACTTCGGCTACAAGTCGGTCGACAAGGTCGTCCGCGTCGCCGACCTGCACGCGACGCTACTGCGGGCGCTCGGTCTCGATCACACCCGTCTGACTTTCCCCCACGAAGGCCGCGACGACTCGCTTACGGACGTGGCGGTGACCAATGCGAAGGTCGTGCCGGACCTGTTCGCGTGAGCGAGGGCGCGGGCGATTGAAGTGCAACCGCGTTCGCCAGAACGCGGGGTTTCCTCAAGCAGTATTCAACCTGCTACTTGTTTTTCGAGTTCGAGAAGGCCTCGCTCGCCGCTTCTTGGAATCCTCTTCTCACATCGGATCCATCGGAATTCGAGAAATTCGAACGCTGGACCATCAGGATGTAGATTCGTTTCTTTTCGGGATCAATCCACGCCTGGGTGCCGTAGGCTCCCCCGTGGCCAAAGGTGCCGGGTGATAGCTTTTCGGTGGTGCCTTGAGGCTCGCGAACAACGCACCAGCCGAGGCCCCAGCAGTGGCCGGTGGTAAAGCCGGTCTTGAGGTCGGCAGTTTGGTTTGTGGTCATGAGCTTGACCGTCTCCGGTTTGAGGTAGCGTTTGCCATCAAGCTCGCCGCCGTTCAGAACCATCTGGCATAAACGTGCGTAGTCGGAGGCGGTGGAAAAAAGTCCGCCGTTCGGAGCGGGGAAACGGTCCTTGCTGGTGGGTGATTTGCCGTTGAGGAAGCGGATATCGACCGTTTCGAGTTCCCCCTTTTCAGTGCGCTTGTACGACTTGGCCAGGCGTGGCAGTTGTTTCTCGGTCAGGTAGAAGGTGGTGTCTTTCATCCCGAGCGGACCGAAGAGCCGCTGTTCGAGGAGTTTTTCGAGCGACTCCTTGGTGACCACCTCGGCGATTCTCCCCGCGGTGTTGATTCCCGACTGGCAGTAGACCCATTTCGAGCCCGGCGTGAACGCAACCGGCTTGGCGAGGTAGAGCGGCATGGCATCGGCGAGCGACTTGCAATCGCGTGCCTGGTCGCCGGTGATTTCGCCCATCCCCGACGTGTGCGTGAGCAGGTGGCGGATCGTGACTTTGGCCGGCTTACCTTCCGCGGTCTTGAGTCCCTTGAATTCCGGCAGGTATTTCTCGACAGGATCGTCCACGTTGAGAAGTCCATCGTCCTGAAGCATGAGAATGAGCGTGGAAAGCACGGGCTTGCTCATTGATGCGATCCAGAAGATGGCATCGGTCTTCATTGTCTCCGCGGGGTCGAGCGACGCTTTACCCGTCGCGTCGAGGTGAATGATCTTGTCGGGCGTGGCGACCAATGCCACCGCGCCGGCGATTTCCTTGGCGGCGATGTACTTGTTCAGTCGATCGCTGATGGACGCGACGGCGGGTGTTTCCGCTTTGTCCTTCTGCTCGGCCAGGGTCTTGCGGAAGGCGCGTTCTTTTTGGGCGACATACTCCTTGTACCCTTCAGGATTCACAAAGGCGTTGGCCTGTCCCTTCTTGAGGAGTTCGTACCGTTCCACCATGCCATAATAGCCCCCGTGCGCGCCGAGAAACACATCGCACGGCAGGCTTTTGAGAACCTCAAAGGTCTTGGCGAAGTCGGCAGCGAGTTCGGGATAGTCCTTATTGTTGACGAGTTGATACCCGGGATTGACGTTGGGGCTGCCGATGACCACGACATCAAATTTCTTGCCGCCCTCCTCGACTTGCCAGGCCCAGGTGGTGCATCCCCGTGTGTGGCCGGGCGTTGAATGAGCAACGAGCGTATTGCCGCCGATTCTCACTTCTTCGCGATCTTTCAAAATGCGATCGACCTTGCAGGGATCCCAGCGGTCGGTCGCGTACATGTATTGGCCCTTGCCGCCCGACGCGATGACCTGATCGTCGCCATTCATGACATAGACTTTGGCACCCGTCGCTTTCTGCAATGCCGCGTGGCCGGCTACATGGTCCGAGTGGGCATGGCTGGCCAGGATGATTCTGACATCAGTCATCTTGAAGCCGAGAGATTCGACCGACTTTTGAATCAAGGGAACGGTGCGTTCAAAACCGCTGTTGATAAGAATGTGCCCGTCAGGACTGGTGATGAGATAGGTGGCCAAGTCCTTGGAGCCGACGTAGTAAACATTGCCGACGATCTTGTGTGCCGGGAATGGCTCGTACCAATTTGCGGGTCCTTGACCGATGGTGGTCATGGCGAGCGTCAACGTGGTGAAAAACATGAGAGGAACTCCAGAATCGGATGGCTGTCTGTCTGCCGACTAGTGCCCCGTCCAAGCTGAATTTTCGGGTTGCGTCAGCTGTCAATTTTTGGGAACCTCCACATCCACAAGGAGGTTCCCATGTACAAGAAGTATATCGTGCGGCTCACGGACGAGGAACGGGCGATTTGCGAATTGA
>JAIOQJ010000561.1:0-7043 GCA_021413475.1 Planctomycetota bacterium
GAGGATGATTGATTGGGTCGCGAGGGGTCGGCAACATCGTCGTCGCCGAACGGGTCGGGATTGTCGTCAAAACGTTCGAGGTCGCGATCGGTGAAACCGAAATGATGGGCGAGTTCGTGGATCACCGTCTTTCGGATTTCCGTCCGCAATCGCTTGGGCTCCGGAAACTCTTCTTCAAGCGGCAGGCGGAAGATCCAGAGGCGGTGCATCATATCCTGGGTATCGACAATGTCGGAAGCCCAGGGGGTGGGAAGTTCAAGCGGATCGAACAGGCCGAGCAGCGATTCGCCGTCGGCGATCTCTTCCTCGGTGAAGCCGGCCCGCAGCAGCAATTCCTCGTCGGGTTCGTCCGCCACCTCGACGACGACATTATCGAGAAACGGCAAGAACTCCGCCGGCAGGGTCTCCATAACGTTGGCCACCAGCTTCTTGAATTCGCTCCGCTTCATGAGGCATGCTCGTGTTCGTCAATTTGCCGTGAAGCCGCGACGCGGAGTCTTCGGAGCGGAGCGCTGTGTCCTTCGGATGGCGTGTTCGGGCAACAAAGCGCTCCGCTCCGGAAACCCTCCGCGTCGCGGCTTCACGGGGTTCGTGTTTGAATTCTATTTGTTGTACGTGCCGGAGGCATTCCGACCCACATTCTAATCCTCACGCAATCCCCCCTTTACCCCGTTCGGCGACTTCGTAAGATGATCGGTTCCCCCCATCGGATTGGATGGGCTTCTGTAACCCCCTGGAGGGTCTTCTCATGACTAGCAAAACCGTCAACCAAAAGTAACGTAGGAGAATTGCGTGGCTATCGTCGAAGTCAAGGAATTGCTCGAAGCCGGCGTCCACTACGGGCACCGCGCCAGCCGCTGGAATCCGAAGATGCGGCCGTACATTTACGGCAAGCGTAACCTGATTCATATCGTCGATTTGCGTGAAACCATCCGGGGTATTCTCCGGGGTTATCGATATCTCTCCCAGGTGGTCAGCAAGGGCAGCCTCGTGTTATTCGTGGGCACCAAACGCCAGGGCAAAGAGATCGTCGAGAGCGAGGCGACTCGCTGCAAGATGCCCTTCGTCAGCGAACGCTGGCTGGGCGGCACCCTCACCAACTACCGAACCATTCGCAATCGACTTCGCCGTCTCGAAGAGCTGGAGGCCATGTGGCTGCCCGCCGGCGAGAATCCGAACCGCGTCGACATGCATGCTTACATCATGTCGATGATGACCGAATCGGGCAAACTCGACCCGCACAAGGCTCCCGAGACCGCGCAAATCCGGACCTATTCCAAGAAGATGATCGCCAACCTGTCTCGCGAGTTGACGAAGATTCGCCGGAACTTGCAGGGCATCCGCTCGATGAACCGCTTGCCGGACGCACTGGTCGTGGTCGATCCGAAGCGTGAAGCCATTGCCGTCAAGGAAGCCCAGCGCATGGGCATCGCGACGGTGGCGCTGATCGATACCGACAGCGATCCCGATCCAGTCGATCTGCCGATTCCGGGCAACGACGACAGCATCCGCTCGATCGAAGTGGTCCTTTCGAAGTTGGCCAACGCCATCATCGAAGGCCGGGCCGCTTTGCCTCCCGAGGATATGAAGGGCAAGCCGCGTGTCGCGCCGCATATGTCGCAAAACGTCGCGCCGGCACCGGCTCCTGTCGCCCCGGTTGCGGTGCCGAACCCGGCACCCGTTCCGGCTGTCGTTGAATAACAAGAGTATCATTGAAGGTAAATCGTTCAGGGATCATGGAGTAGCCATGATCCTTGAGCGATTATCGATTCCGAGGAAAACCCATGAGTACCCCAGTCACCGCCGCCGCCGTGAACGAGCTTCGCAAGCGTACCGATCAGCCGATGATGGACTGCAAGTCGGCCCTCGTCGAAGCCAGTGGCGATATGGACAAAGCCATCCAGATCCTGCGCGAACGCAATAGTAAGGTCTCCGTCAAGCGTTCGATGAACGAGACGGCCGAGGGCCGCATCGCGATTCAGATCGACGAAGCGACCAAGACGGCCGCGATTCTCGACATGCGCTGCGAAAGCCCGCCGACGGCCAAGAACGTCCAGTTCATCGCCCTGGCCAACGACATTGCCAAGCAGATCGCCGTGAAGGACCCGAAAAACGTCGAGGAATTGCTCACGCAGCCTTTCGTCGGCGGCACGGGCACCGTCACGGAGCGGATCAACGAAGTGATCGGCCTGATTCGCGAGAACATGAAGCCGCACCGCTTCACCCGCCTGGCAGGCGGCTTGTTTGGCGAATACGTCCATCACGACGGTTCGGCCGGCGCGTTGATTCAGGTGCAAGGCAAGGACACGGCCGACGCAGCCATGCTCCGCGACCTTTGTGCCCACGTGGTGGCCTTGAATCCGCAGTACATCCGCATCGCGGATGTGCCGGCGGAGATCGTCACCGCTGAGAAGGCGATCATGCAACAGCAGATCGACGCCGATCCCAAGAACGCGGGCAAGCCTGCCAACATTCTCGAAAAGATCGTGGAAGGCAAGGTTCGCACCTGGTTCGGGGAATGCGTGTTCCTCGAGCAGTTGGTCGCCAACCAGCAGAAGTACGACAAGAAAACGGTTGGCCAGGTGCTCAAGGCCGCTGGCCTCGAATTGGTGAAGGTCGTTCGCCTCAAGATCGGCGAAGTCACCCTGTAATCCCCCGCCCGTGGGAAGCTCCCACGGGCTGTTCTCATTTATCCCTTTCAACGAAGCGAAGAGTATAGAGATGCCTCACACAGCAAGTGCGAAGAAGGCGATGCGGCAGACCGAAAAACGGAACGCTCGCAACAAAACCGCGAAAAAAGCGATCAAGCTCCAGATCAAGAAATTCCTGACGGTCATCAAGGACGGAACCCCCGAGCAGAAGCAAACCGAGTTCAAGGCTGCCGTCCGCAAGCTCGATCGGGCCGCCGGCGACAAGGTGATCCACCGCAACGCGGCCTCGCGCAAGAAGTCGCAGCTCGCGAAGATCCTCGCCGCCCCGGCACCGGTGCCGACGGCGAAGAAGTAACGCTTCGAAATTGATCTGTCGTGTCTTGTTAGCCCGACGCGCTAGCGAGGGAGTCTGTATCCCTCGCTAGCGCGTCGGGCTAACAGCGCGTCAGGCGAATAGGGTCGGTACACCTCTTGAACCCCAAGGCAGGTTGATCATGACCGCCGTCGAATCCTACATCGAACTCATTCGCCGTACCCGCGAAGCCGCGACGCTCGGCTCTTGCGCGTCGGTTCTCGGCTGGGACGAGCGTGTCTACATGCCTCGTGCGGGCTCATCCTTTCGCGGCGATCAGATGGCCCTACTCGCGAAAATGGCCCACGAAATGAGCATCGCTCCGGAGGTTGGCGAGGCCCTGGCCGCCGTCGAAGGCAGCGACCTGGTTCGCGATCCGGAAACCGACGCCGCGGTGAATGTGCGGGAGATCCGCCGAGCCTACGATCGTTCCGTCAAACTGCCCAAAGCGCTCGTCGAGGAACTGGCCCGCGTGACCACACGGGCGCAACAAGCCTGGCAAGAAGCTCGGCAAGCGAACGACTTTCCGTCCTTCCGTCCCTGGCTCGAAAAAGTCGTCGCGTTGAAGCGTGAGGAAGCCCAGGCCGTCGGTTTCAAGGAACACCCCTACGACGCCTTGCTCGACGAATACGAACCGGGCACGACGGCAAGCGAGATCAAGCAAGTCTTCGCCGGCCTCTCAGCCGAACTGGTGCCATTGATTTCCGCCATCAGCGAATCGAAACGCAAACCCGACAAGCAGATCCTCCAGCGCGACTTTCCGGTTGAACTACAGAAGGTTTTCGGCACCTCGGCTGCCGCCGCGATCGGTTTCGATTTCTCTGCGGGCCGGCTCGATGTCACGACGCACCCGTTCTGTTCCGGCATTGGTCCCGGCGATTGTCGAATCACCACACGCTACAATCCGCGATTCTTCAATGAATCGCTTTTCGGCATCCTTCACGAAGCGGGGCATGGGCTTTACGAACAGGGCCTCGATCCGGAGCATTTCGGCGCACCGCTCGGTAGTTACTGTTCGCTCGGCATCCACGAATCGCAATCGCGCCTCTGGGAGAACCAGGTCGGCCGCGGCCGGCCGTTCTGGGAGCACTTCTTTCCCCGGGCCCAACAGATCTTTGTCGATGCCCTGAGCGGTGTGAAGTTCGACGATTTCTATTTCGCCATCAACGAAGTGAAGCCGTCGTTCATCCGCGTGGAGGCCGACGAGGCGACCTACAACCTGCACATCATCCTGCGTTTCGAACTGGAACTGGGGCTCATGTCGGGCGATCTCAAACCCGCCGATCTGCCCGGTGCCTGGAACGAAAAGTTCAGCCGCATGTTCGACCTGACGCCCCCCGACGAACGGCAGGGCTTCCTGCAAGACATCCACTGGAGCATGGGCGGTATCGGCTATTTCCCCACATACACGCTGGGGAATCTCTACGCTGCCCAGTTCATGACCCAGGCCCGCCGCGACTTGGAAGGACTCGAAGACGATTTCCGCCGCGGCGACTTCTTGCGACTGAAGACCTGGTTGAACGAAAAGATCCATCGTCCCGGTCGACGCTGGCGCGCGAACGACCTGTGCAAACGCATCACCGGCAAGCCGTTGGGGCATAAGGCGTTGATTCATCATCTGCGCGATAAGTACGCCATGCTCTACGGCACGACGACGATGATTACCGGATAATATGGGCGAGCCGGCTCCCGTAAGGGGTCGGAGTAGATCCGAATACTCAGGCCCCTCGCGGGAGCCGGCTCGCCAAGAAAATCAACTCATGCGGATCATCCCCGTCATCGATCTAAAAGCCGGTCTCGTCGTCCACGGCGTGGCTGGCCGGCGCGATGAATATCGACCGATCGTCAGCACTCTGACTTCCAGTTCTCAACCCATCGATGTTGCTCGCGCATTGATTCAGCACGTTCAAGCGACGGAAATCTACCTCGCCGACCTCGACGCCATCAACGGCCAACCAGCGGCGTTTGCTTTATTCGAAGAGTTGCGAGCACTTGGCGTATCGCGCTGGATCGATGCCGGAGTTCGGACTACGGCCGATGCCTTGGCCCTCGCCAATCACGGAATCGAAGGAATCATCTGCGCGTTGGAGTCATTGCAAAGTCCTTCAGAGCTAGCGACGATTCTGGCAACCCTCGGCCCTACCCGCGTTATCTTTTCGCTCGACCTCAAGCAAGGAATGTTGCTCGGCGATCTGGCCGCGTGGAGTGCCGATCCGATCGATCCCTGGTCGATTCTGCGGACGATTCATCGCCTGGGTATTAGGCGTTTGATCACGCTCGATCTCGCGAGTGTCGGCGTTGGGCAAGGCGTCGCGACGCTGGAAATCTGCCGGCAACTCAAGGCCGAGATGCCCGAGATGGAACTGATCACTGGCGGCGGCATTCGTAACCGGGACGATCTTCGGGTCTTGGATGAGGCCGGCGTGGATGGAGTGCTGGTTGCCTCGGCACTGCATCAAGGGCTTCTCAAAAATCCTCATCACGAAAACACGAAAGAATGAAAGGACGAAAAAGAAGGAGTATTCGAAACTGCCTTTGGTCAGCTTTCGTGTTTTTATCCTTTCGTGCTTTCGTGATGAGGTCTTTGGTTTAACGGAAATTCCCTTTGCGATTCACCCTCCGCCCGCTTATCCTTTCCTTTGCCGTCATTCGCACTCTCTTCAAAGGTTTCCATTCCATGTCGTGGTCACTGTCCCGCCGTCGCTTTCTCCAAGCTAGCGCCGGCTCCCTCTCGCTTCCTTTGTTCGCCAACCAACTCTTCGCGGAAGAACCCAAGAAATCGCCGAGCGATCGCATCAATCTCGGCTTCATCGGCGTCGGCACGATGGGCGGCGGCCATCTCGGTTCGTTCCTGAACATGGCCGACGTGCAGGTCGTCGCGGTCTGCGATGTGGTGAAGGAACGCCGGGAGTTCGCTCGGAAACGCGTTGAGGACAAGTACGGTGCCGACAAGAAGAGCACCTACAAAGGCTGTGCCGAGTTCGTCGATTTCCGCAAGCTCCTCGAACTCAAAGATCTCGATGCCGTCGTGATCGCCACCCCCGACCACTGGCACACGATTCCCTGTGTCCTGGCCGCACGGGCGAAGAAGGACATCTACTGCGAGAAGCCGCTGACGCACAACATCGCTGAGGGCCGGCAACTGATTGAAGAGATCAACAAGGCGAAAGTCATCTTCCAGACCGGCAGCCAGCAACGCAGTGAGTTCGGCAATAACTTCCGCCTGGCCGTCGAACTGGTCCGCAATGGCCGAATCGGCAAACTCAAGACGATCAATATCGGCATCGGCGACCCAAACAAAGTGTGCGATCTGCCCGAGCAACCGATCCCGGCAGGGACAGACTGGGAAATGTGGCTCGGGCCAGCCCCCGCCCGCGGCTACAACGAGATCCTCTGCCCCAAAGGCATTCACAAACATTATCCGGCCTGGCGTGCCTATCGCGAATACGCCGGCGGCGGCGTGGGCGATATGGGGGCCCACCACTTCGACATCGCTCAGTGGGCGATGGACATGGACGGCTCCGGCCCGGTCGAGATCATTCCGCCGGAAGATCCGAAAGCCCCGCGCGGCCTGAAGTTCATCTACGCCAACGGCGTCGAGATGATTCACGGCGGCAAGATCGATTGCGAATTCATCGGCGAGAAGGGGACCATCGAGGCCACGCGCCGAACGATTACGAGCAAGACCCCAGAGATCGTCAAAACGCCGATCGGCGAGAAGGAATTCCACGTCTACGCGTCGAGCAACCACCGCCGAAACTGGATCGAGTGCCTGCGTTCACGCAAGGCCCCGATCTGCCCCGTCGAGATCGGCCATCGCTCGGCAAGCGTCTGCCATCTCGGCAACATCGGCTACCAACTCCGCCGCCCGCTGAAATGGGATCCGGTGAAAGAACAATTCACGAACGACGCCGAAGCGAACAAATTGACCAGCCGCGAACCGCGGGAGAAGTGGAAGATTTGAAGGTTTTGGCGAGCCGGCTCGCGTGAGCGGCGGAGAATTCAAACGACAAGGCGAGCCGGCTCGCGTGAGCGGCCGG
>JAIOQJ010000561.1:7132-10263 GCA_021413475.1 Planctomycetota bacterium
TTTGGCGAGCCGGCTCGCCTTGAAGATCAATGCTGCGACTGCGCCGCCATCGCCTCGGCGGTCTGCAGAATCTTCGATCGCATCGCGGCCGACATCGTGGCCACGGTAGAGAGCCGGGACATGGTGTCGATATCGCGATGATGGGTATAGCGCGATTCGGGAAGTTCTTCCGGCGTGGGGGGCGGAACTTCGACAAACCACGGGCTCAGCGCGCTGATGATCTCATGCGGCAACTGCGGGCGGCGGGCGGGGTCCTTGGCCATCATCGACGAGATCAGGGTCGAGACTGCCGCGGGCACGGGTCGAAGCGCGGAGATCGGCGTCGGTGTTTTGGTCTGGTGCGCGATCAATTTTTGGGCGACATTGCCGCCATCGAAGGGTGGCTTGCCAATCAAGAGGAAGTAGGCGAGCACGCCCAGGCTGTATATATCCGCGCGGATATCGACGGCGGAATCGCGGGCCTGTTCAGGGGCTAAATAGTCCGCCGTGCCGAGCACCGTCTTCGAATCCATCAATTTGGTCAGATGGTCTTCCCCTTGTGAGAAGCGGGCCAGACCGAGGTCGAGGATCTTGATCAACCCGCCGCGATCGAGCAGCAGGTTCGACGGCTTGATGTCGCGATGGACGAGTTTCGAGTCACAAGCGTGCTGCAATCCCGCGGATTTCGGATGGTCGAGCCGAGCGACGGCCTGAGCCTCGCGGACAAAACGCTCGACGCAGCCTGATTGTTGATTCTTTTCCGGCGGCAGGATTTTGACCGCCACCCGGCGGCGCATATGGCGATGTTCGCAGAGCAACACCGTGCCCATGCCGCCCGCGCCGAGATGATCGAGGACCTTGTATTTACCGCCCAGGAAGAAATTCTTCCATTTCCCCGCGAGGAGCAGTTTTCCCTGGAAGGCGGTTATAATGCCTTCCTTCACCATCGCCACCGCGCACTCTTTGGGCGTGGAGGGGATGGTGCCATTTTCCTGACAAGTCTTCACAAAGAGCAAGAGCCGGCTTTTTTCCAGCAACTCACTCTTCTCGACGAGCTCGAGGAATTCCTGCACGGTAGTAGGGGTCGCCATCGGCGGGCCCTCGACGTACGGGTCACGAGGTCGGGTTTTCGGCCGTGAAAACCTCGTGATAGGGGGAGGGCGAACTGAAGCGATTCCCGTCGCGGCATCGGCAACCACATGCCAATCAGGACCAGGACGAATGATGGTAGCAAGCGGCTATCCGTTGCCCCCATCGTGGGAATGTCAACAGTTTTCTTGTCTACACGTCTATAGTACGGGATCCGCGACCCGCAAAAAATTCGGAAGGTTTTGTAATGGTCAACACGCCCAAATTCATCCAGGACATGAACTTTTCTACGCCCGACACAAATAAACGCCCGCTAAAGCCCCTAAGTTAGCGAGCTGGGGAAAGAAGAACGAAATAATTTTTGGTTCGAATTGATTTCGGATGAGGCCTCGAGATCCCTGTTGTCGAATATTCGGCGAGCCAGGTTGCGTAAGCACCTGGGGTCTACAAGCGAAACGCAAGTTCCTCCAGGTGCTTACGCAGCCTGGCTCGCCAGCTTTTATCGGCCGACTCACCGTCGCTCGTAGATGTTGCCCGGCAGCCGTCGCACTTGCTTCTTCAGCTCCATCGTCATCAACAGTCGGCTCAGCTCGGCGATGGTGAGGCTTAGTTCTCGCACCAGCTCGTCGATCGGCTTCGGCTCGAACAGGAGATCCCAGATTCGCGAGGGGAGCGGTTCCATTTCCGCCGGCTTCTCCAGCGCGGGGGACTTGCGTGGCGTGGGTTCCGGATCGGAGAAAAGCGTGGCCGGTGCCGCGGCGATGCCGTTGAGGTCTTCCAACAAATCGTCGAGATCGCGGATCGGCCTCGCGCCGTCGCGGAGTAGCTTCAAGCTCCCGGCACTGGTCGGGCTATCGACATTCGCGGGGAGAGCGAACAATTCACGCCCCTGCTCGGCGGCATGGCGGGCCGTGATCAGCGCACCGCTGCGGTCGTTGGCTTCGATAACCACCACCGCGCGAGATAGCCCCGAGATGAGCCGGTTCCGGGCATGGAACATGCCTCGCAGCGGCTGCATGCCCATCGGCGTCTCGGAGACGAGTGCCCCGGAGGCTTCGACTGCCTTGGCGAGCTCGTCGTGTTCCGGCGGATAAATCGCGGAGAGGCCGCCGGCGAGGACGGCGATGGTTCGACCACCCGCGCTCAACGCCCCCTGATGGGCCGCTCCGTCGATCCCGCGGGCAAGGCCGCTGACGACCGTGAAACCCGCTCGGACCAGACCGCTCGCGAATTTCTCGGCCATGCGCTTTCCGTACGGTGTGCATTGCCGGGAGCCGACAATTGCCACGGCATTCGCATCGGTCGGTCGGATCTCGCCGCGAACGTAAAGCATGTACGGCGAATCGTCGATCGACGACAAGGGCTTGGGATAATCGGGCATTCCCCAACCGAGCAGCGTCACGTTGAAACGTTCGACCAGGGAGACTTCGGTATCGACATTGGCTTTGCGCAGTGATTCGTGAAACGAACGTGCCAGCTTTTCGCCGATGTGGTGAACGTTGCCAAGTTCTTCGAGCGTCGCCCGGCGAACTCCCCCGGCCGAACCGAAACGTTCCAGGAGCGCAGCCGTCAGACGCGGCCCCAGACCGGGAACCAGCGTCAGGGCCAGCATGTCCCGCAATTCCTCGGTCGGGGGCGTCGGCATTTTTTACTTTCGCTTCGAGTACTTCGCGATCGCTTCGGGGTTAAGGGTGATGCCAAGCCCCGGACCGGTCGGAATCGGCAGCATGCCGTCTTTGTCGAGCTTGAATCGCGGCTCGATCAATTCCTCGATGTAGGGAACGCCAGTCTGGTACTCGACCCAGCGGGCGACCGGCATGGCGGCCGTCAGGGCCAGGTCCGCCGCCACGCCGATTGCCGTGTTCCAGCCGTGTGGCACCACCAGCACGCTATGGTCGTAGGCCATCCACGCCATTCGGCGGCCTTCGCTTAGCCCGCCGCACTTCGTCAGATCGGGTTGAATGACGTCCAGAGCACGTTGCGTGATGTACGGCTGAAAGGTCTGCCGGCGGGTGAAGACTTCGCCGGTGGCAATCAGCACGGGCGAATGTTCGCGCAGTTCC
>JAIOQJ010000562.1 GCA_021413475.1 Planctomycetota bacterium
CCAAAATCCGGATATTGACGTCGCAAGAAAAGAAAGAACTCCGAAAAATGATGCTGAATTCGCCCCCATAAAATCCGTCACGGCGTTGCCTGAAAGGGCCGAAATTCTAGGTTTCGATTAATTCCCAGGCCTTCGACCTGGGTGACAGAATGAGCCTTTCAGGCTCGAAGAATGAAGAAAAATTGAGCGGTATTGCGGTTAGGCCGATCCGACTCTCACTTCACGTTGCCGTCAACCTGTTCCCTCCATCCAAAAAACACGCTGCGCAAACCAGCGGATCTTGTTCGCGATTGTGGCGAGCTTACGAAGGTGTCGGCATTTTCATGTTCGGTAGTGCCTTCGAATGAGTTTGAGAATATCATCAAAAGGAACCGCTCGCCTCCCACCTACCACTCCCGGGTGTCTCATGAAGTACCTTGTTGCCGCGATACTCTTGCTTGCCAGTTTGGAGTCTGTTTCAAACGGTGCCGATTGGCCTGGATGGCGTGGCCCAACCGGTCAGGGCCAGTGCGACGAAAAGAATCTCCTCCTAAAATGGAGCGACAAGGAGAACGTCAAATGGAAGATTCCGCTAGAAAATCAGGGCAATTCAACGCCCGTAATCTGGGGCGACAAAATTTTCCTGACCCAGGCCAACAAGGGCGGCAGTGAGCGTAGCCTGATTTGCTTCGCGCGTGCCGATGGCAAACTGCTTTGGAAGAAGGATGTTGCCTACACAGAGAAAGAGAGAAACTGGGATCCCAGCTGGTACGCCAACGCCTCTCCCGCCGTTGATGGCGAGCGGGTCGTCGTTTCGTTCGGTTCGGCAGGCATGTACTGCTATGACTTCGACGGAAAGGAACTGTGGAAGCGGACCGACCTGGGCACCTGGGAACATGCGTTCGGGAACGGGGCTTCACCCGTCCTTTACAAAGACCTGGCAATCTTGTGGTGTGGCCCGAATCAGGCGAAGGGCCGCAACTTCCTGCTTGCCGTGGAAAAAAAGTCCGGCAAGACCGTTTGGGAAACCGATGAAAAGTTCGGTTCGTGGAGCACGCCGTTGATCACCAAAGTCGATGGCCAGGATCAACTTCTTCTTGCTTTTTCGGGCGACGTCAAGGGAGCGAAGGACGACAAGACCGGCTTCCTCAAGGGATACGATCCTCTCAAGGGAACTGAATTGTGGCACTGCCGGGGCCTTGACAGCTACCAGTATACCTCGCCGCTTTACGGTAACGGCATCGCGGTCGGCATGTCCGGTTACGGAGGTTCCGCCATCGCCGTGAAAGTCGGCGGCACTGGCGACATCACGCCGAACCGTCTCTGGGTGCATCCCAAGAATACGCAGCGCGTTGGTTCCGGGGTGTTGATCGGCGATCACGCCTACATCATGGACGAGAACGGCATGCCGCGTTGTTACGAGTTGAAGACAGGCAAAGAGGAATGGAAAGTTGCTAATCGCCCGGGCGCTACAACAACTTGGGGCTCGATGGTCCACGCCGACGGCCGCATTTACATTCTCATGCGCAACGGGCAAACCCTTGTGTTCGCCGCCAAACCTGAGTACGAATTGCTGGCGACGAATTCATTGGGGACCGGCGAACAGACCAATTCCTCAATCGCCATCTCGAACGGGGAGATTTACATCCGCACATTCAAGCATCTCTATTGCATCGGCGAGAAGAAGAAGTAGTCCACTGGGGCGGCAGGAAGCCGCCCTTTCCTTTTGGCCTCTGTACTACTCACTTCTCGTTTTTGGTTTTCATAACACAATTTTTCAGGCTGGTTAACTGAAGGATCACGCAAAAAGATCAAGAAGTTTAGCCACAGAGGACACAGAGAACTCAGAGAAATTCGATCAATCCTGCTTCCTCTGTGGGCTCTGTGTCCTCTGTGGCTAAATTTCTTGCTTTGGTTGCGGTTTCCGCCCTGTGGACCAGCATCTGAAGGGCGGCGCAACCGCCTATTCGTTGCCCCGTATATTCTTCGGGCTGTACCAAAAGCGATCTGTTTCCTCTTTGCCGAGCAAGGAATTTAGTTTCTGGCGAGTTGCCTTCTTGGTTGCCTCGTTGGAAAGCAGCACTTCTTGGAACGGCTCTAAATTCATGATCGGACGGACTTCGTTTTTCCGAATATTCACGCACCCGCAATCACTGACAGTCTTGCTGAATTTCTGAAAAGCAACTTGGCCCACGGCCGTCAATGTCCCATCGACGAACACTTCTTCTGGGACACCTCGGAGCAGAATGTTCAAGCTTGTGCTGCCATCAACCAATGCGAGCGCGGCTCTCGGAGCAGCGACTAGGCCTCCCGATCCTCTCAAATTCACTCGTTCGAGCGGATGCCCATCGGCTTTCAATTGAACAATTCTGACGCAAGTAGCCAACAACGGTAGTCTTGCCTTCGCAAGTCGTTTCAAGCGGGCGGCAAGCGTTTCTCCAGGGACATCCATCATCTCCCAGGATTCTTGAAAAACCTGCCCCTCATCAAAGAAGAATGTGATGACGCCCTTCGACATGATGCCTCCAAGAAGCTGAAATAGCGATGCGATGATATTTCGAGACTTTCGTTTTTGACGCCAATCCATTAGCGGCGGGGTCAATCATCATCCGCGCATCAACGATCCTTCTGCCGAATCGCTTTGTGAATTCACTTCGAGTTATCGTATGGATTGGCATCCACCGGTATCGCACTGATTTCGAACTGACTGTTGATGATGGACGTCGTCCCAGGGCGGAAAATTGGTTGCGTTCAACACCTAATGAGGATACGATTTCCATGCCCTATCCGCAGATAAATGCGTTACTCTCCAATCGCGGATTCCCGCCGCGACCGTTTGCTTTCTGGTTGATTGCAGCCATTACACCGAGGGATCGATGCGCGACACTGAACTACCGAATGCAAACAGGTCGAAAGACGCCCTCAAGGCAGTCGGCCTCTTCACCGTCGTCTGCTTATCGATCGTGACGGCTGCCGCATCCAGGTCGCATGGCCAGATGGCGACGCCGCGGGTTTCCCTCAACGATCTCGATCCAGCGGGTTGCGCGACCTTCGAGGGTAAAGAGAGCCGGCCCGCGTCAATCGCGGACGCGGCCGGTGCGCTCGGCTTGGCCCGTCCCGGCATGAACGCCTGGACGGCTGGCAACGCCCAGGAAGCGACGACCTTTCATTATCGCGTCGGTTTTCAGAAAGCCGTCGCCATCGGTTCCGTTTTCGTGCCGCCGATGTGTGAGCTTCGCATCTTGCGCAACGACGCCGCGTACCCCGGTGATCCCGGCGCGGCCGACGCCTGGTTAAAACCAGAAGTGCCAAGTCGTCAGGGTGGCGGCTCGCTGATTACCTTGCCGCCCAATACGACGACGCGGGCAATTCTCATTACCGATCGCCGCGATCGCGGCCGTTCGGAACTTCGCGGCGTGCGGCTTTACCGCGAACGGCTGCACAATTTGACTCCGAGCGCGCTGGCCTACGCCGGCGAAGAGTTTATGCCGCCCAATGTGTACTTCGTCCCGAACCCGGCCTCGCATATCACGGCGGGAAATGGTGTTTGGACCAATACGGGCAAGGATGAAAAGGGATTCTTTCGACGGCCGGTCGTTACCGATGTCGATCCCACGTGGTTCATGCTGTGCTGGAAAGACGAACAGAATCTGAGCGGATTGATTCTGAATTCCAACGCTGAGAAGTACGGCATCGAATTCTTCACCGGCCCGGGCGACATCAATCCACGCGCGGGCACGGCGAGTGAATGGAAGCGGATCAAAGAACCGAAAGAAGAGGCCATCTTTCCCGGCCGTTTTCAATCCCTGCGATGGGTGCGCTTCCCCGAAGTGAAGACCCGCGGCGTGCGGTTGACCATCACCAAGGCGGAAGAAGGGCCGTTGGCTGTCCTTAGCGGTTTGCACACCTTGACGGATCTGGGCGACAAGCCCGCACCGACGACGGCTTCGCAGAAGAGTGCGCCGCCATTCAAGTTCACTTACAAACTGCCGGAAGCGGGCAAGGTGACGCTCGGCATCTTCGATTCCACGGGCAAGCGAATCCGCAATCTGGCGGTCCGCGACGTGCAAGCGGCTGGCGAGCACACTCTTCATTGGGACCTCAAGGACGATTTGGGCAATTTCGTCGCACCGGGGACGTATCGCTGGTCGATGATCTCGCATCCGGAACTGCAAGTCAAATACGAGATGACGGTCTACCCGAACGTCTCCCGGCACGCTCCGAACAATTCGCCTTGGTTGAACGCTATGCATGAAAGCGGCGGCTGGCTGGCCGATCATTCGCCGCCTTGCAGTGTTTGCACCGCGGGCGACCACGCGTATCTCGGGGCCTACGTGGCCGAGAGCGGCGTCTCGTTGCTCGAATGCGATCTTCAAGGCCGCAAGACGTGGGGCCATCATTCCTTCGCCGCCTGGACCGGGCCGCGTTTTCTGGCGTCGGACGGCAAGGAAGTGTTGGTCGCAGCCAATATCCTCGGCACCAGCAATGAATCAGTCTGGGGCGTTGACATCGCCACCAAGAAGGTGCGCAACATTCTCTCTCTGACGCCGACGGCCACCATGCCGCGCGGCCTGCAGGGCATCGCCGCCCACGACGGCAAGCTCTACCTTTCGGTTCGCGGCGAAGTTTCGTATTTGACGACTGCCGCGTCGGCCGACGATGCCGATTCGGATCGCTGCGTGCCACTCTACGGTGAAAAGCGCAAGCCCCGTGCCGCTTACGAAATCGTCACCGATCCGCGCGGCGACTTCCTGCGGCTTTTCCGTTTAGGGGGCACGCCGCCGGGCGGGGCGACGACGGATACCAATCCCTGGATCTCGTCGCAGACCGGACCCTCGCCGCGCCTGCACGCGGTGCTCGCCTTCAAGCGTCCCGTGGCCCTCGGCAGCTTGGCGTTCCCCATGCCCGAGGAGAAAGGAGTTCGCCTGACGGTCAGCGTTCTCAAAGCGAACGCTCCCTACCCACCCGATGCGGAGAAGGACGCGCAATGGACCGTGCTACCCACTCAGGCGAAACGCGCCTGGGACGTGATTCCCGTCCCCGAAAAAACGGAAACCCGAGCCCTGCGGTTGACCTTCTCGCGCGGGGCCGTGGACAACGATCCGCTGGCGAACATCCTCGACAGTACCAAGCCGAACGGCGGCGATCCACTAGATGTGGACAAACCCAAGCCAAAGCAGTCGTTCGATTTCGGCGGCCCCACGGGTGCCTGGCAGGGCAAAATCGAGGGCATGCGTCTTCTTCGCCGCCGCTTCGCCAACGTGACGGAAGGGGCGACGATCCGCGTCAGCAGCGGCAAAGTCCTTTCAGATGGCACATGGGATGCGCAGCGCTCACAACCGTTGACCGAAACCGATCCCGGCGTTTATCTGATGGAATGGAAGACCGCCCAATCGCTGCGCGGCCTGGCCATCAAGGAAATTGACGGCGAACTGACCAAGATCGACGTCTTCACCGGCAGCCCAACCGATCCGATCAACCTGACGGGCATGGAAAATTGGCAGGCAATTGCCGACTACGTGCAAGAGCGGCGTGACCACCACACGGGCTTCCCAAGCGCCAATCCCTCAGCACGCTATGTCGATGGCGTCGTCGATTTCGGCAAGACGGTGCAAACCCGAGCCGTACGCTTGCGAGTCGTGAAACAATGGACCGACAATGCACCCGATAGCCGAGGCATTCGCACCGATCTGGGTGGTATCAAACTCGATCCGACGCGTTGCCGCATCTGGGGCGTCGCAGCCTTGCAGTATCTGGGCGGCGAATCGCCGCTCGATGCCGGTGCGTTCGAACGCGTCGAAGTTTACGAACTTGCCACCGGCAAGCTGACGGGCCAAACGCCGCTCGCGAAGCCAGGTATGATTGCCGTCAATCCAGCCGGCCAGGTGTTCGCCATTTCCGAAAACCGCGTCGTTCGCGTCGAAACGCCGGAAAAACCCAGCAAGGCGACCGACGTTGTCACCGATTTGAGGCTGCCGACCGCTCTCGCCCTCGACCGGCAGGGAAACTTGTATGTGTTCGAATCGGCCCCCGAGATCAAGCAAGTCCGCGTCTACGATCCGACTGGAAAGTTCCTGCGCTCGATCGGCAAGGCGGGCGGCTTCAAGCCTGGCCCGTGGGACCCGGAACGCTTCGGCGACGTCTGCGGTCTGGCGGTCGATCAGACCGATCAACTGTGGGCCGTCGATGGCCAGTATCACCCCAAGCGATTCACCGTCTGGACGACGGCCGGTGAATTCAAGAAGGAACTATTGGGCAACACGCCGTACGGCGGCGGCGGCGTCCTCGATCCGGAAGACAAGACGCGTCTGTTCTACGGGCCGCTCGAATTCGAACTCGATTGGAAGACGGGTCTATCTCGCATCAAGAACATGACCTGGACGGGAACGACGCCCGCCGGCGAAGTGCCGCTGGTCGTGAATGGGCGGACCTATTTGGTCACCCGGCCGCAGTTCGCGGAACAGAATTGCGCCATCGTTTATCTGTACGACCAGGGCAAGCTGAAGCTGGCGGCCGCGATGGGCTGGGCCGATCATTTCGCCCCGTTGAAGGATCCCCAAATGTTGAACAGACTCGGCAACAAACCGTTGCCGAAGTGTACGTTCCTCTGGAACGACAAGAACAGCGACGGCGAAGTACAAGCCGAAGAAGTGACGTTGTACGAGGGGCCACGCTACCGCCTGACCCGCTTCAACAGCGATCTGGGCATCCAATCCGGCCCGGTACGATTCAACGTGAAGGAATACCTGCCGACCGGCGTGCCGGTTTATGAGCGCGTGGAAATGCCCGGCCTGAAGGACGACTATCTCTTGCGTCTCGACGACGGCACTTTCTATCGCATCGGCATGAGCTCTCCCGAAGGCGTCATCACCGCCAACGGCCAGCAGCGTTGGACGTATCCCCAAGAAGGGAACGGCGTGCAGGCCGCCCAGACCGCGAAGCCTTATCGGCCCGATCAAGTCGTGTCGCAGTTTGGCATCGTCGGCCATGAAACCTATGGCGAACTCGGCGAGTTCGTCGTGCTGCACGGCAATCTCGGCAGTTGGAACGTCTGGACCCGTGACGGCCATCTGATCGGGCCGATTTTCCGCGACCGCCGGCTCGCGCCGGCCAAGCCGTGGACAATGAAGGAACACGAGCGCGGCACGATCCTCGAAGACGTGACCAGCGGCGAAGAGCATTTCAGCGGCTACATGTGCCGTAGCCGGAAGGACAACAAGATTTACGTCGTGGCCGGCCACAACCACATTAGCATTCTGGAAGTGCTCGGTCTCGACAAAGCAAAACGCCAGGCCGGCAATCTGCAGATCACGGCCGAAAACGTGAAAAAATCGAGCGACTGGGATGCTCAGAACCAGAAGATCGAAGTCTTCGCGCGGGCACCGGTCGTCGATTGCTATCGTATGCGTAAGCCGCCTGCGCTCGACGGCAGAATGACCGGCTGGGCACCGGCGGATGCGACCTTCGAGGACATTGGCTCCGTGCCGACGCCGCGTGCCGACTTCCACATCGGCTACGACGACAAGCATTTGTATCTGGCCTATCGCGCACGCAACCTCGGCCCGCTGCAAAACAGCGGCACCCAGTGGGACCGCCTGTTCAAGACCGGTGCCGCCCTGGAATTGCAACTGGGCACGGATCCGGCGGCGGCCAGCGATCGTCAGGCCCCCGTGAAGGGGGACTTCCGCTTGTTGATGACTTTCGTCGGCTCGAAACCGATGGCGGTGCTCTATCGCCCCGTCGCGCCCGGCTCGCCCCGGGAACGATCGTGGACGGTCAAGTCGCCAGTGGCGGAACTAACCTACGACGACGTCCACGAACTTCCGAGCGTCCGCATGGTGCGCAGCGGCGGTGCCTCAGATTACATTCTCGAAGTCGCGGTGCCATTGGCCGATCTCGGTTGGACGCCATTGCCCGGACAACGCCTGAAACTCGACTGGGGCGTGCTCGTCAGCGGTCCCAACGGTTCCGAAGTCTTGCGGCGGCTCTGCTGGGCCAACCGGGCCACGCAGATCACGGCCGACGCCCCGAGCGAGGCCCGCCTGTCGCCGAATCTTTGGGGGCACGTGTTGATCCAAAGTTTTCGCGCGAGCGCCTCGGACAACTTGGGCGATGCCGACTTCACAGGAGGAAAAGTGCCGGGCAAAGACGTGAAAAAAGACGTCACCGATATTCTCGACGACCTGAAGGAAAAGCCGAAAAAGAAATAGCGGGGAGCCGAAAAAGAGGTCGCGGGAGTCGTTTCTGGCAAATGACGTCTGACCTTTTTCCGCCACAAGCCCGTTGACCTTCGCCAAGGTGCCTTCGGCGTTTGGTGGAGGAGAGGTAGAGCAACGCCAATGGACGAACATGATCCGCAGCCGATCGATGCCCCGTCCCGTCCAAGTTGCTTGGCGAGCTGTGGAAGCGGACGCCAATGGGTTCCGCTCTGTAACAATACAGGGCTGGTCCTTCTTGCATGCCCGACCTGTAAGGGAGTCGGAAAAGTGGAGCAATCAGGCCGCCTGGCATCGCGTCGACGTGGAGCAAGCCGGGCGTCGCTTCTGGCAAATGACGCCCGACCCCTTTCGAAGCTTGCAAGAAATGCGGAATTTTTACTTCGTTGAGCACCGGCCTCCGAAGAGGGACAGCGCGCCTCCACCCACGATTCCCGCGATTCCGCCCATGAGATACCAGGTTGTTTTATCTGTGTACCGACCCGTGAACCCTTCAACGATGCGTTCACTCACTGAGTTGGTGGCGTTGATTCCGAAAATGAGCAGCGCGATGCCGGCTGCGAGAATCACAAGTCCGATGATCCGACTATTGCACATGGCTTCACTTCCAATGATAGAGTTTTGATCCCCGGGCGAGACGATCTCGTCCGGGGATTGGAGATTCGTGTTCCTACTTGGACACGGTGATTTTGAAGGTGCCTACCGCGTCGCTCCCGCTGACCGGATGTCCGATGACCTTAATATCGAAGTCACCGAGCGAGGCGGTGCTGGCGGCAGTCAACGTCAGGTTCGCTTCCGACTTGTCGGCCGCGATCTTGGTCCCGACCTGATCAATCGTCACTCCGGTGGGAAGTCCTTCGAACTTGAGCGCCACTTCCTGCTCGAATCCTTTCTCCCGTTTAACGCTGACCACAAATTTCGTCGACTCGCCTTGCTTGACCTTGGTCGACAACAGCGGCAAGCTCGAAGGAACACCAAGAGTGAATGCCCCCTGGCTCCCGGTACTTGCCGACTTCTTTTCCACGGTGATTTTGAACTTGTTGGTCGCATCGCCACCCGTTGTCGGGTGCCCCACGACTTTGATCTCGAAGTCGCCCAAGGCGGCAGCGTCCGTGGCCGTGAAGGTCAGGTTTGCCTCCGACTTATCGCGAGTAATCTGGGCACCAGCCTGGTCAATCGTCACGCCGCTCGGCAAACCCTCAAATTTGAGAGCGACATCCTGTTCGAAACTCTTGCCGCGTTTGATGCCGATCACGACCTTGGTGGTCTCGCCTTGCTTCACTTTGGTTGACAAGAGTGGCAGGCTGGAAGGTACGCTCAAGGTGAACGAGTTGTCAGCGTTCCCGACGTCAAGCATGTTCTTGTTGGTTTCCGTCGAAGTTGCTCCTGGCCCCCCGGGAGTACCTCGGTTGCAACCGGTGGAGAACGCTACCGCCATCACCATCGCCGCTGTGAATAATCGCTTCATGAAAAATATCCTTTGTGAATGGAGCTCGATTGACTTGTCGAAAGCGACGCCAATGCAGGCTCCGATGAAAGTAATTGGAACTGACGAATATCGATAAAAGAAACGGCCCACGGGAGTGCTGGGAAAGCACTCCCGGTGCCATCAATAACTCATCGTGCGCCAGTTGACGACATTGAACAAAAGCAGAAACAGGAAGATGACCAGGATCAGACCGAGTAGGCCGCTGGGACCGTAACCCCAGTTACGCGAATGATTCCATCGCGGCGTGACGCCCAGTAGCAGGACAACCAGAACGACTAGAAGTATCAAACCCATTTAACCCTCTCGCGGTAAACCGCATATGAGAACTTTTCTGAAACTGACATCCGCCACGTTGGCGAATACTTTGAGCGTTATGAAATTGCCGATGGCTAGATTGAAAACGAAGGTCTAATCCTTGTCTTCGAAGTCATCTTTTTGATCGAGAGCTTCTATTCGCGTCGTCAACGCCGTTTTCGCCCGTTCGATGGTTACCCGAAGCCTCATCCCTTTTTTGAGACTCTCCGCTTTGGATTCCCTTCCATCGCACGTGATTTTGACATCCGCGGCCAGCGTACGCACGAAAATCTGGCCATCAAAATCCGCCATCTCGAGCTTGTTACCCATCATCTTGACGAATTTACCGTCACGCGTTTTCTCGAACTCTTGGTATTTGTCAATGGCGTCGATTCGAACAGCGACATTGGCGTCCTTGTTATTTGTCGTCACACGGATTCTCATCCCGGCCTTGAGATCCTCAAACTTGCAAACCTTGTCGTCGAGAGAGATCTTGGTGTTGCCGTTCACCGTGAGAGACAGATCCTTCTCGCCCTTGATGGTCATGGCGATTCTGTTGCCGTCGATGCTGATGACCTGACCGGCATGCAAAGTTGCACGGGCATTCTTCGGAAGCTGAATAGCGGCACTGACGAATATCGCCAAGCTGACGGTCGCGAATGTCGACATCAAGTAAATCATTCAAATTGCCTTTCATCGCCGAGGTGATAGGCGTACCTGAATAATTCATTTCAATGAATGGGGGTTTCCCGGCAATATCCCCCGCATCCACGTCAATCGCGATGAACTGTCTGGACCAAAAAAAAACCGGCGTGGCGGAACACCCTGAGGTATTCAACCACGCCGGCTTACTCTTTATCAGGCCTACCGGCAGAACCGGTTTGCCCTATATTTAGTTTTCCGACTACTTCAACTCGACTGGTAGTGGACCAATAGAAACTCTTGATCCCCTTCTTTACCAATATAGGAGTCGCAACTTAAGATTCAAGTGAAATAAACTGTCAAAAGGGGTCGGGAGTCGTTCCACCGAGCCCTGTTTAGTTCCGCTCAAGGCCACGCCAATTCTGGTGGATTCGCTTCAAATTCTCCGTAGACACACTGTATTGCTGATGCAATTAACGCTCTAAGACTCACCGCAGACGAGGCAGGATGACCGCATTTATAGAAGGTCACTCGTTTGCATCCCACAATATCAACGTCTCTGAAACAACTCCGACATTACCAAATTCTCGACCACCGCTCGGAGCTTGTAGCCGTCCTTCTTGCTGGCCTGGGCGATGGCCTTGATTTGCGGCATATCGTCGATGGTCATCACACGACGTAGGGCGAAGGTCGCCAATTGTTCGACAAAGGCCTCGGCGAAGCGATCCACATCCTGAAGGAGCAATTGCTTGAAGTCGTCGGGCCCTTTGAACGCACGGCCGTTCGGAAGCACGCTGGCGGCATCGACGAGCGGATCGTCGCCTTGACCGCCCACGACGCGTTCGTGCGTCCGCCAACGGCCGACCGCGTCGAAAGTGTCGAAGGCGAAGCCGAGCGGGTCGATCTTCGCATGACACGAGGCGCAGGTCGTATGTGTGGCATGGGCCTCGAGTTGGTTGCGGATCGTCGCTTTTGGCTTGTTGCTGGGTGTCGGGGCCAACGGTTCGACATTCGGAGGAGGAGGCGGCGGGGTGCGGCCGAAAATCGCTTCCGACACCCACACGCCGCGATGCACCGGGCGATGCCGGGTGCCGTCCGAGGTTAGCGACAATACCGAAGCGTGCGTGAGCAGCCCGCCGCGATGATCCTCCGGTCGCAGTTTCACCTTCTCGAAGTTCGTCGATTTCGGCAACGGCATGCCGTAGTGCATCGCCAGGCGTGGATTGAGCACCGTCCAATCCGACGTAATGAACTCGCGAAGCGGCAGATTTTCCCTGAACACGGTGTCGAAATAAAGGGTCGTTTCCAGCACCATGCTCTCTTCGAGCCATTTGTCGTAATCGGGATAGAGTTCCGGATCGGCGGGGAACTGGCCGACGCGGTGCAGTTGCAGCCACTGTTTCGGGAAGGCATTCGTGAATCGATTGATCTTCGCGTCGCCAAGCATACGTGTGAGTTGAGTACGCAAAACTTCGGGCTTGGCGAGCATTCCGTTGCGGGCGGCAGTGAAAAGGTCCTCGTCCGGCATCGAACTCCAGAGGAAGAACGACAACCGCGAGGCGAGTTCCCAGTCGTTTACCTTGGCCCGCTTCTCGCTCGCGGAACCCTCTTCGATGTAGTAGAAGTTCTTCGAAGTCAGGATGCCGACCAGTGCCGAGCGATACGCGGAACGGAAGTTCTCGCCGGCCTTGAGTTCGCCTTGCATCAATGTAAGGTAACGATCGATTTCCGCGTCGGTCGCGGGCCGCCGCCAGGCCTTCGTGGCAAATCGCTTGAGGGCTTCGCGGGCTTCCGTGAGATCGCCCTCTTTGGTCGGGATCAGACCGTCGCGTTTTTTCTTATCCGCATCCGTGAGGATCGGCCCTTCCATCTCCACCCAATCGACGAGCAGCAGCGGATAAATCGGCTGCCCTTCTTCGTTAAAGAACTTGTAACCCGTCGGCTTGTTCTGCAGGGTGGTTTTCGTATTTCGAAAGACGAAGTTCGTGTTGCTGAGCGTGTGCCCGTCGGAGAACATGCCGGGCGAGTCGTTCTTGATCGTGTACGATCCTTCGGGCAGAAACGCCTCGATTTCCATGATCGTCGACGCGTCTTCGGAGGCCAGTACGTCTCGACCCAGAATCGATTTTTTCTGGCCATGATGCCACAACGCTAAGTGCGGCACGCGGCCCTTGAACGAAGGCAACCCGCTCAACTGAATGCGAAGGCGATATAGGCCGGGCGAACTGACGTTGAGCAAGTTCTGCCCGTGGTCTGGCCAGAGCAGCCAGCGGATCGGTTCGGCCTTCGACTTGCCATCATCCGCGTCACGGCGGATTTTCTGGGGCTTCGGCAGCGAAGCGGGCATCGCCCGTTCCAGCACCGTTTCCGCGGCCTTGAAATAGCGTTCCACATGCGACGGCGACAGTGAGAGCAGCGAGCCGATACGATCGAAACCGTGCCAGCGCGGATCGTCGTTGAACACACCGGGAAGGTTCACATCGAAATAGACGCCAAGCAGATCGTACACGGTATGGCCGTATTCCTCGCGGCTGAGCCGATAGTGCGTGATCGGCCCGCGCCTGGCCATCCGCACGGCCTCGCCTTCCTTGAGCCGCGTCGAAATCCACTCGGCGACCTTGCCCAATTCCGCAGCCTTCGGCTGCGGCTCCTTCTTGGGCGGCATCTCACCGGAGTAGATCCGAAACTGCAACTCGCCCCAACGCTGAGCGATCGCTTGATTCGTGAAGTCGCGCGACAGGTTATCGAGCCGAAACTCGCCTTTCTGCGACTTATCGTCGTGGCAACGCAGGCAGTAGGTTTTGAAGAATGGAAGAATGGTGGAGTCGAAGTCCGCGGGTTCGGCGGCCAGAGCGGTCGATGTCAGCGCAAGGAGGGCGAGACATGCGAAAAGGAATCGGGGGTTCATCGTCACGGTCCTTCAGGCGAATATCGTCATGTTCCGCGGATCATTGTATGTTACGATGGAGACGGTGACCGCGAGCCTGCAACGGGAAATCGTTCGTGTAGACTCGGCAAAGCACGGTTTCGGAGAAAATGCGACCATGCCATCCCCCTTTCCAGGAATGAACCCGTATCTGGAACGCGACGCGGTCTGGAGCGATTTTCATTCCCAGTATTGCATGGCCATCAAGAAATCCCTTGTCCCGCAAGTGCAGCCGGAGTTTTACGTCAAGTTCAACGAGCATATCTACGTCCACGAAGAAACCCGCCGGTTGGTGGGCCTGTCTGATGTCAGCGTCACACGCAGTAGCCAGCAGAGCCATGGGAACGGCGACGTGGGCCTATTGGACGCGCCAGTGCATGTGCGTCTGACTGACAATTTCGAGGAACGGGTGCTGTTCGTGGAGATCTTCGACAAGGAAGACAATACTCTCGTCACGTTGATTGAATTGCTCAGCCCCGCCAACAAGAAGAAAGGTGGAGATCGCGAGCAGTTCTTGGCAAAACGCCGGCAAATCTTGAAAAGTTCGGTCGATTATGTGGAGATCGATTTGCTTCGCGGCGGGCCGCGCCTGCCCATGGAAGGCATGCCGGTGTGTGATTACTATGTGTTGGTAAGTCGAGCCGAGGAGCGTCCGGACATGGGGCTATGGCCAGTGTCTTTGAGGGAGCCGTTGCCGATTGTTCCCATTCCGCTGCCGGCACCCAAGAAAGAAGTCCGCCTCAACCTTCAAGACTTGCTGCACCAAGCGTACGACGAGGCGGGCTATGCCAACTACATCTATTCCGGACCGCCGACGCCGCGACTGCGGGCGGAGGATGCCCGCTGGGCTAAGCGGTTTGTGCAGGGGTAGACGATACGACCTTATAGAGGCCCCTTTTCTCACGGGATTTCAAGTCTCGGAATGGATTCAAGCTGTTGAATTGCCTCCACCGCATTGGCATCGCCTTGTGCGGCGGCCTTGCGAAACCAATCGACGGCCTTTTTCAGGTCGACTGGAACTCCACAGCCGGTGCGATAGCAGTTGCCAACAGCCCTTTGTCCCTTCGTCGATCCTTGCTCGGCAGCCTTGAGATACCACTCGAAAGCCGATCGCTGATTGAGCTCGACGCCACTGCCCGAAGCAAAATTGTTCGCCAAAGTCATTTGTGCGTCTGCCATGCCTTGTTCAGCGGCCTTACGGATCCAAAAAACGGCTTGGGTGGTATCTTGCTCCACGCCCTGGCCATTGTTGTAGTAAACGGCGAGAGTAAATTGGGCGCGGGCGTCACCTTGATTAGCAGCCTTGCGAATCTGCTCGACTCGCTCTTTAACGTATGCGCCCGGCCAAGCACATCCCACTCCTGAGCCGGTGCGGGCGAGTAAAGGATGGGCAGGTGTGGCTGGCTGGGT
>JAIOQJ010000563.1 GCA_021413475.1 Planctomycetota bacterium
GAACCACAGAGACACAGAAACACAGAGAAAACAAAATCAGAGGAATCTGGTACGGAGACGCAAAAAAAAATGCGGCGGTTTCTCTTCTTTTCTTCTCTGTGTTTCTGTGTTTCTGTGGTTCAACTGTCTTTGTCTTGGCTACCGATTTAACTTGCCCACCGGTTCGTGCCGATTGAGAATGACGGGGAGAATCATCGACATCCCCCGAAGAGGACGACTCCGTGAAAAAGTTTGTTCTGCCTTTCCTGACCCTGTTGATTATCTCCGGCCCGGTGCGGGCGCAAAAGGAAGCGCTGGCCGAATCCGTCGATAAGCGGGCCGACGCGTCGTGGGAGATGGCTCGCAAGATCTGGGCTTGGGCCGAGCCGGGTTATCAGGAAACGAAGTCGTCGGCCTTGCTGGCGGACACCCTCGAAAAGGCGGGCTTCAAGATTGAACGCGGCATCGCCAAGATGCCGACCGCGTTCACCGCCACCTATGGGCAAGGCAAACCGGTCGTCGCCATCCTCGGCGAGTTCGATGCCTTGCCCGAGATTTCGCAAACCAGCGAACCGTTCCGGCAGCGGGTCGAGGGGAATAACTTCGGCCACGGTTGCGGCCATCACCTATTCGGCGTCGCCTCCGCGTCCGCGGCGATCGCGATCAAAGAGCAACTGGAAAAAGGGACGATTAAGGGTACGGTTCGTTTCTACGGCTGCCCGGCCGAGGAAGGGGGCGGGGCCAAGGCGTTCATGGTGCGCGACGGCTATTTCAAGGATTGCGATATCGCCCTGCATTGGCACCCCGGCAACCGAAATTCGGCTGGCGACAGCAGCAGTCTCGCACGCATGGCCGTGAAGTTTCGCTTCCACGGAATCCAGGCTCACGCGGCGGGCTCTCCAGATAAGGGGCGTTCCGCACTCGACGCGGTGCAACTAACTTGCCATGCAGCCGAGTTACTCCGCGAGCATTGCCCGGACTTTACGCGGATCCATCACGTCATCACCCACGGCGGCGGCAGTGCCCCGAATGTCGTCCCCGAATTTGCCGAGGTGTACTTCTATATTCGCCATCCGAAGGGCGATATCGTGTCCAAGTTGTATCCGCGTCTGCTCAAGTGTGCCGAGGGGGCCGCCCTGGCGACCGAGACGAAACTGGAAGTGAAGTACGAAGGGGGCATCGTCGAGCTTCTGCCCAACGAGCCGCTGTCGCAAGTCATCAAGAAAAACCTGACGAAATTGAACGACATCACCTACACCGACGAGGAGACGAAGTTCGCTCTCCGGATCCAGGAATCGTTCGAGACGAAACCGCCGCTCGACGGCGTCAAGCAGGTGATCAACGTCTCGGGCTCAACGGGCTTAGGATCGACGGACGTTGGCGATGTCTCCTGGGTCGTGCCGACCGCCGGGTTCTCGACGGCCTGTTTTGTGCCCGGATCCGCCGGCCATTCCTGGCAAAATGTCGCGGCCAGCGGCACAACGATCGGCAAAAAAGGGATGCAGCTCGCCGCCAAGACGCTCGCGGCCTCGGCCTGGGATCTCTTCCAGGACCCCAAGCTCATCGAGGCAGCTAACGAAGAGCACAAGCGCCGGCTGAATAGCCGCGTGTATATCTCACTGATGGGCAAGGACCAGCCGCCGCCGCTCGATTATCGAAATCCGCCGAAGCGTTAATGTTTAGCCGCTCCTCGGAGGTTTTACGGAGAGGAGCGCGGCGAGCGTCCCTCGCTCCTCTTCGTAAAACCTCCGAGGAGCGGCTAAACGGAAATTTCACTCGCGAATGTGGAATTTCCTGGTAAGATAATTTCCTCAACCTGCCTGTATCCGACCTGTTACCCCGAGGTCCGGTCATGCGTTCAACGCAATCGTTTTCCCACCCGCTCATCACGCGCCGCACGGCGTTACAGGCCGGTGGCATTAGTTTGCTCGGCCTTGGCATGGGCCATCTGAGCGCTTTGCGGGCGGAAACAACCTCCACCCGGCAAAAGGCTACTGGCGCGGTCATCTACATTTTCCTCTCGGGCGGTCTCGCTCAGCACGATAGTTTTGATCCCAAGCCGAACGCCGCCGAGAGCATTCGCGGCGAGTTCAAGCCGATCGCGACCAAGACCCCCGGCATCCAAATTTGCGAGCATCTGCCGATGCTGGCGGCACGCAGCGATCGCTGGGCTCTCGTCCGCTCGTTGACGCATCCGTCGAACGGTCACTCCGAAGGCCATCACATCATGATGACTGGCCGCAGCGACATCCCGCCCGGCTTCAACGGCTCGGTTCCCAAGGATACCGATTGGCCGTCGCTCGCGGCGATCACCGGCGGCGTTACCCAGCCGCGAAACAATCTGCCGCCGGCCGTCGTGCTTCCCGAGCGACTTGTTCACAACACCGGCCGCGTACTTCCTGGCCAATTCGCGGGCCGCATGGGTCGGCAACGCGATCCGTGGTTTTTGGAGGCCTCGAAGTTCGAGCCGAAAGCCTACGGGGCCTACCCCGAATATGAATTCGATCACCAGCAACGCGAGTACAAGCCCGTCCGCAAGGAATTTGAAATCCCCGACCTATCCCTGCCGCAGGGAATCAACGACGAACGACTGGCCAATCGACTCGACATCCTCAAGCACATCGACGCCCAGCGTGGCTCGCTCGATCAAGGGGCCGGAGCTGGCGGCATCGACCGTCACCGCGCCGCGGCCGTCTCCATGCTGACCGATGCCCGCGTCCGCAAGGCCTTCGACCTGAAACATGCGCCAGCGAAGGATCTCGAACGCTACGGCAACAATTCCTTCGGCTGGTCGCTGATGATGGCCGCGCGACTGGTGGAAGCCGGCGTTAACATGGTGCAGGTGAACCTTGGCAACAACGAGTCGTGGGACACCCATGGCAACTCGTTCGGGCACCTCAAGAACAAACTGCTGCCGCCGACCGATCGATCCGTCTCCGCGTTGATCGACGATCTCTCCGATCGCGGCCTGCTCGACAAAACGCTGATCGTGATGGCCGGCGAGTTCGGCCGCACGCCGCGCGTGTTCGGGCTCACGAAATTCTACAAGGAACCGGGCCGCGACCACTGGGGCGCGGTGCAGAGCGTCTTCTTTGCCGGCGGCGGCGTCAAGGGCGGCACGGTCATCGGATCATCCGACAAGACGGGCGGCTATCCGCATACCGAGCCGCAGACGCCGGAAAACATGGCCGCGACCATTTATCAGTCGCTTGGCCTGCCGCAAACCACGGCCTGGCTCGATGCCGAGAATCGACCGCATCACATTTACAACGGCGAACCGATTCTTGGGCTGACCAAGCAAAAATCGTGAGAGACTCCGTAATTTTAGCCACGGATGAAACACAGATGAAACACGGATAAGAATTGAACTGATGTTGTTTTCGTTTTCATCCGTGTTTGATCTGTGTTCAATCCGTGGCTAAAAATTGCCGCGAGGGACTAGATGCGTCTCTTCGTGATCGGCTCCGCCAATATCGATCTCACCTTTCGCGTTCCTTCCATGCCGCGCCCGGGCGTCACGGAAGTCTGCCCCTATCAACTCGGCTTCGGCGGCAAGGGCGCGAACCAGGCGGTGCAAGCCGCCCGGCTCGGTGCGCAAGTCACCTTCTGCGGCAAAGTTGGTGACGATTCCTTTGGCCCGGCGATCGTTCAGCAATTGCGCCGAGAAGGAATCGCCACGGAGTTTGTCTCCACGGCCATCGGTTTGAACACCGGCACCGCCGTAATCCTGGTCGATCCGACCGGTCAAAATAGCATTGTCACCCACGCCGGCCCCAACATTCATCTAACCAGCGATGACGTTCGCCATGCGGCCTCCGCGATTCGGAATGCCGATCTTGTCCTGGCGACCCTCGAAACACCCGCCGAGCCGCTGCAAGAGGTGCTGCAAATCGCCAAGGCTGCGGGCGTCCGGACCATTCTGAACCCCGCCCCGCCCGTCGATTTTTCCCATGAATTGCTGAAATTGATCGATCTCTGCCTGCCCAACGAATCGGAACTGATCGCGCTGACCGGTCATCCAGCCGGGTCGATCGACGAGATCCGTGTCGCTGCCAAGGCGTTACAAGCAAAGGGGCCGCGCAGGATTATCGTGACGCTCGGCGAACGCGGTGCATTCGTTTTAGATGAACTTGGCGATGAATGGATCAAAGGGATGGCCGTGCAAGCCGTGGACGCCAGCGGTGCGGGCGACTCATTCGCGGCGAGTTTCGCGGTGGCGCTTGGGACGGGTAAGGATTTACGGGAAGCCGTTCGGTGGGCGAATAGCATCGCGGCGATCAGCGTGACGCGGGCAGGAACACAGGAATCGTTTCCACTGGGAAATTCCAATTAGATAAAGTCAAAGTGCCGAAGCTAATCGGCGATTGTCGTTTTCGTCACAACCGGACACGGTTCCGATACCGGATCGGCGCGACGTGGCATCAGGAGTTTGGCGACCAAGGCAGTCCAACCGGTTTGGTGGGCGGCACCGAGGTGATGACCGGTGTCGCCGTCGAAATACTCGGGGAACGGCAAATAGTCGCGGAAGTGCGGGTCGTTCTGGAATTTCTCGTTGGTGCCGAAGATGGGCCGACGGCCATGATTGTCTCGTAGGAAGAGCCGCGTCAAGCGTTTCGCTAATTCATCCGCGATCTCGACCAGACTGAGGAATTGCCCCGAACCTGTTGGGCATTCAACCCGAAACTCCCAGCCGTAATAGTGGTCAAATTTCTGCAGCGATTCGACAATCAAATAGTTCACGGGGAACCAGATCGGCCCGCGCCAGTTCGAGTTGCCGCCGAACATCCGCGAGCGGGATTCAGCCGGTTGATATTCAACCCGAAGCTCCCTCGAACTGCAATGAAACGTGTAGGGATGATCGTGATGAATTTTTGACAGGGAACGAACACCATGTTCGGAAAGGAACTCGGTCTCATCGAGCATGCGCTTGAGCAATTTCTTCATCCGGCTGCCGCGTAAAAGCGAGAGAAGGCGGCGATCGCCGATGCCTGGTTCGTGCCAGTGAGAAACCAGCGAAGCCAGATCGGGGCGATAGTTGAGAAACCATTCGAGTCGCGCTTTGAAATCGGGAAGTTTGGCGAGCATCTCCGGTTCCAGCGTCTCGATGGCATACAGGGGAATGAGCCCGACCATCGAACGGACTTTGAGGCTATGCAGTTGGCCATCGGGCAGATTGAGTTCATCGTAAAAAAATTGATCTTCCTCATCCCAAAGGCCGACACCGCAAACTTCCTGGTCGCCTTCACCCAGTTCGCAACCGATGTTGGTCATTGCTTCGGCAATATGCAGAAAGTGCTCGAAAAACTTGGTGGCAATGTCCTCGTAGACGCGATTGTGCAACGCGAGTTCCAACGCGATCCGCATCAGGTTCAGGCAGTACATCGCCATCCAGGCCGTGCCATCGGCCTGGTTGATGAATCCGCCCATCGGCAACGGCGAACTGCGATCGAATACGCCGATGTTATCCAATCCGAGGAAGCCGCCCTGGAAGACGTTTCGCCCTTGCGCATCCTTGCGATTTACCCACCAGGTGAAATTGAGCATCAGTTTGTGAAAGACGCGTTCGAGAAATTCGAGATCGCCCGCATCGCCCCGTTTTCTGCGATCAATTTGAAAGACACGCCAGGTCGCCCAGGCATGCACGGGCGGATTGACGTCGCTGAAGTTCCACTCGTAAGCCGGTAGCTGGCCGTTGGGATGCATGTACCATTCCCGCGTCATCAACAAGAGTTGCGACTTGGCGAACTCGGGGTCGATCAGCGCGAACGGGATCATGTGAAAAGCAAGGTCCCAGGCGGCATACCAGGGATATTCCCATTTATCCGGCATCGAGATAATGTCGGCATTGTTTAGGTGCAGCCAATCACGGTTGCGTCCCGCCAGACGATGCTTTGGCGGAGGTGATTTTCCTGGATCTCCCATCAGCCAATGTGGGATGTCGTAATAATAGAATTGCTTGCTCCAGATCAACCCGGCGAAGGCCTGACGCTGAACATTTCTCGCGTCTGCAGTGGCGATCCCATGTTGTAAGTCACCGTAAAATTCGTTGGTTTCTTCCAGCCGATTTTCGAGTATCTGGTCGTTCGATGCTGGGTTGGTCCCTGTGGCGGGCGCGAGGCGAAAAGTCACCGTCACCGAGCCGCCAGCAGGGACATTTAACTGGTAGAGTGCTCCCGCTTTCGTGCCCGTCTTTGACGGATTCACCGCGTCTTTCTTTCCCTTCAGCAGGTATTCGTGGAAGGCATCCTTGAAGTAGCCGGGGGCGCGGGGATCGGTTCCATGCCGGCGCAAGTTGGTTGCGTTCTCGCAGAAGAGCAATTCTGGATTACCGTCGAAGGTCAGGAAGAAGTCTTCCCAGCCCGGCTTTTGCAAGGAGAGCAAGGCGGGACCCATCGCCCGAATGATCGGTTTTTCCGCACCCGATTTCCACGACCAGGTATCGCGATACCAGACCTGTGGAAGCAGATGAATCTCGGCAGCATCCGGTCCGCGATTATGGGCCGTGATCTGTCCCACGATCTCATTCGGCCCGGCCTTGGCGTATTCCACGAAGACGTCGAAATAGCGATCGTCGTCGAAGATGCCGGTGTCGATCACTTCATATTCCGGCTCGTCGATCCGACGTCGGCCGTTCTCCGCGACGATGTGATCGTAGGGATACGCCCTTTGCGGATACTTGTAGAGCATCTTCAAGTACGCATGGGACGGGGCCGCATCAAGATAGTAGTAAAGCTCCTTGACGTCCTCGCCGTGGTTCCCTTCGGAGTTAATCAGACCGAACAATCGCTCTTTCAGGATGGGATCTTGGCCGTTCCAGAGCACGAGCGAAAGGCAAAGATTCTGGTCCTCGTCGCAGAGCCCCGCGAGACCGTCTTCACCCCAACGGTAAGCCCGGCTGCGAGCATCGTCGTGCGGAAAAAAATTCCAGGCATCGCCGTTCGCACTGTAATCCTCGCGCACGGTTCCCCACTGGCGTTCGCTGAGGTAGGGCCCCCACTTGCGCCAGTTCGCGTGCTTGAGGCGGTGCTCTTCCAGTCGTCGCTGTTCGGCGTTTCGCGGGATTGGCATGGTGATATACTCTTCGCGGTGCGGAATGAGAGATTAGCTTACGTTGGTTTGCCGCGGTTTCGATCCCTGAGGTTCGCAAAGCCTCACCTCAGGGCTTGAGGGATTTCAATCATGACAACCAAACGCCGTGTCCTAATCACCGGCTCCGCCGGTCACCTGGGCCGCGCCGCCGTGCGCGAGATCAAAGCTCGCGGCCACTTCGTTCGCGGCCTCGACCTTCGGGCTAACACGTTGTGCGACGAAAACCTGATCGGCAGCATCGTCGATGCTGATCTCTTTCTGCGGGCGGCCGCTGATATTGATGTGATGATTCATCTTGCGGCCACGCCGGACGATGCGGATTTCCTCTCGATGCTCGTCCCAAACAATCTGATTGGCACTTACAACGCCCTCGAAGCGGCAAAAGCGGCCCGTGTGAAACGGGTCTTTCTCGCCAGTAGCGGTCAGGTGGTCTGGTGGCAGCGTTTCAGCGGGCCGTTGCCGATCGGCGTCGACGCTCAACCGACGCCGCGCGGCTGGTACGCGGCCACCAAGATGTTCGCGGAAGGGGCCGGTCGGGCGTGCGCGGAAGCGCACGGCATGAGCGTCGTCGCGGCGCGGCTCGGATGGTGCCCGCGCGATCGCGGTCATGTCCAAGAGTTAGCGGATACGGATTGGGGACCGGACGTCTACTTGAGCCCTGGAGACGCGGGACGTTTTTACGCGTGCGGCGTCGAGAGTGACACGCCGATCCGGTACGAAGTGGTCTACGTCAGTAGCCAGCCCGCGAAAACGATGATATATGATCTGGAACCGGCCCGGAAACTCTTCGGGTTTTCACCCCAGGACACGTGGCCGCATGGCTCGCTCGACGGGCTGTGAAATCACGAACACACCACCGGCTGGGGCGTGCCATCGACGATTTCCGCCTTCTTCTCGCGTTTGGTGCGATACGCCACCATCCGGGCGCGTTCCTGGCAAGGCACTTCAACGTAACGGAAGAAGATTATCGCGGCCACCAGGCTCACGCCCACGGCCGCCAGCGTCAACGGCACGGCGAACCAGTCGCTCTTATTGGTGAGCTTCCAGGTCAACGAGATAAAGAAAATCCCGGCGATAGCGTGCATCAGATAGATGCTGTACGACCGCTTGCCGCAGAACGAGAGGAAACGCACCACGGCATTGCGCGGCACCATCGCCCCGCGAGCGAGCGGAATGAAGATCGAGATCGTGATCAGTGATTTAATCAACTTTGCCGTTCCGTCATAGGGCGTCGCGGCCACCATATAGACCGTGGCCGCCAAGATACAGGCGACGGCGATTTGGAAATATGCTCGCCCGAGATTCTGCCGCACCGCCCAGTAGAGCATCATTCCCAGCGACAGGTAGACGGCGAAGAGAAGCAGTTGCATCTTCACGGCATGCTCGTAACCCAGTACCCAGAACGACAGCGAACCGAGGCCCGCGGCGAAGGTCAGGAACATCATGGCCCGCTCGGCCCGACCGTAGCCGCTGCTCGTACCGCGTCCGAACAGGGCGAGGCAGATGCCGTAAAGGCCCAGCCAGATCAGGTAGAACTGTTCGAGCGTGACCATCGACCAGAAACCGGTCGGCACCACTTTATCCTGGCGGCTTGGGTCGATGACAAATTCCTGCACGAAGGTCAATTGAGCGAAGATATCCACCAGCGTGGGCATCTCGTCGCCACGGCCCGTCGCCAACCGGAACGCCCAGCGCGCGGAAGCGAACAGCATCACCGCAATCCAATACGGAATGATCAAGCGGAAGAATCGGCGCTTGAGATAGCCGCCGATGGAGACTTGCTCGCCTGGCACAGGCCGGAGCATGTGGGCCATCATAAAGCCGGCCAGGACGAAGAAGCTTTCCACGCCCAGCCGGCAGTTCCAGATGATGTATTTACCGGTCTCGCCGAAGAGCCGATAGAACGCGTCGTAAAGATGGCTGTTGTAAAAGTGAAGTAGGGCCAGGCACAGGCACACAAGACCGCGAAACCAGTCGATATCGAATTCGCGTTTCGGAGAGTACGCAGCCATTACTTGGCAGCCCGTTCACACGGGCGTCTCACGGTTGAGGAGCATTCGCCCGGCTCCAGTGCCTGGCTTTGCGAAGTCTAGCACCACTTTTCAGGTGGTGCTCGCAATCCTGGATTTTCTGGGTAGGCATTTCGGCCGGCACGCGAGTCTACGGAAACCCTTCGACTCGCGGCTAAACAGGCGCTTCGTGAGTCAATAATCCGCGATCGAGCCATCCTTCAGAAAACCGCGGAGCGGCCATTTCCAGACGCCTTTGTACGTCTTGGGGAACTCCTTCAGGGCCGCCTCGTCTACTTCGACACCGAGGCCGGGACCTTCGGGGAGGGTCGCGTAACCCGTTGTGTCGTCGACCTTCCAGTTTTTCTTCAGGAACGAGTTTTTAAGTGCCGTTGGATAATACTCGTGGATGAGGAAGAAGGGAATGGCAGCCGACACGTGGAAGCTGGCGGAGACGCCGAGATCCGAAGTGACCGCATGCGGTGCCAGCGGCACATGATAGGCCTCCGCGAGGGCCGCGATCTTCTTCACCTGTGTGATACCGCCCGTATGGGCGCAATCGACCTGAAGAATGTCCGCGATACCTTCCTGTAAGTACGGGATAAACTCCCAGATGGTGCGGTCACGCTCGCCGATCGCCAGCGGAATCTTGATGTGTTGTTTCAGCCGGCGGAAGACTTCGATATTTCCCGGTACGGCCGCCTCTTCGATGTACAGAACCTCAAACGGGTCGAATTTGGAAGCGAGCTGCATCAGGAACGGCGGCGGCAGGGCGCAATGGGCGTCGAACATCACCATGCCGTCGGGGCCGACTCTCTTGCGGGCGTCGGCAAGCAGATTGAGATATCGATCGAAATCCTTTGGCGTCCCCGAGAATTCGGCGGGGCCAGCACCGACCTTGGTGGCTTTGGCCGAAGGGTAGCAGAGAATCTTGTCGCGCGTAGGCCCACCCAGTAGCCGATAAACCGGCGTGTTCCAGAGCTTGCCGGCAATGTCCCAGAGGGCCATATCGATGGCCGCGATGGTGTGAACCATGAACGGTCCGCCGCGCATATCGCGGTGCGAGCGGAAAACCTTTTGCCAGAGATGTTCAATACGCGTCGGGTTCTCGCCGTCGATGAGTTCGAAGAGCGATTTAACGAGGGCCGTGGCGGCGACCGGTTCGAGTTGATCGATCTCGCCCCAACCGGTGATGCCGTGGTTAGTTTCGATCTTGATAAACACCTTCGGCCCGGCGGGGAAAGTTTGCAAGCTCTTGATCTTGATCGTGGACGCCTTGTCCGCGACGTTGGCAGCGGGATTATCCGCGGCTTTCACGGCCTCGTTCAAGATCACGGCCCCGGCTGCAACGCCGGCCATGGTGGTGATCGCCTGCCGGCGACTGTATGCTTCGTCTTTCGGTGCGTCGCTCATCGTTGCTTCCCTGGAAAGTTGGAGTTCCCATCCGAGTTAGAAGTTTAACCATGTTCATTGGGGAAAGGGAAACAAAAAGCCGGCGAGACGACTAGCGTCTCGCCGGCTTCAAGGTCTCGCGCTCTTCCACGAAGAGCGGCTAAACGGGAGTTGTTACTTCGAGGCCGTGCGCGGCCCGTCGATATCCATAAAGTCAACCGTCACCACATCGCCGCCCTTGAAGACGACTCGTTGGTTCTGGGTGAGGTTCTTGCCGTTCTTCGTGATCTCAGCACGGAAGTTGTAAGCGTACTCGACTCCCTTCGAGAGCGGCGGGGTCTTGAACTCCTTGGCTCCGGCTTGCAACGCATTCGCTTCCTTTTCCACGTAGACGCGAGCGCCTTCCGGAGCGACGAACTTGATCGTGCTCAGGACTTGCGTGGCGGGGGCCTTGTCCTTGAACTCGGCCATGAACTTTTCGCCGGCGCGAACGCGGACGATCTGGCTATCACTGATCATCTTGCCGTCGCGGGTGTATTCCACCTTCAAGTTGTACTCGTAGTCGAGGCCCTTCTCGAGCTTAGGCGACGAGAATTGACGTTCGGCCGAGGCCAGCGTCGTCAGTTGGCCGTTGGCGAACAGTTTGGCATCGGAAGGAAGCCGAACGACGACTTCAGCCCGATCAGCGGACATCGGGAGAATCGTCTTCATTTTTTCGATCTTCTTGTCCTCGACGGCCGGTGTGCCTGGAATCATCGGAGTGCCGTAGCCGTAGGTGCCAGGAGCGTAATGATATTGCGTGGGGAACGTGTACGAGGTGCCACCGTAAATTCCGTAACCATAGCACCCGAAGCAAGATGCGTTATCCATGATCCAGGGTGAACTGTACATGGTCACATTGCCGGCACTGGCCGACCAGTAACGGTAGGAATTGCCGCCGTAACATCCGCCGCAACCGTAGCACGACGACCAGCCGCCACAGCACGATGACCCGTAGCAGGAGTAACTGCGGTGCGATGACCAGCAGCCGTGGCAAGACGACCAGCAGCCGTGGCAGGATGACCAGCAGCCGTGGCAAGAGGACCAGCAACCGTGGCCACCCCACGATTTGCCTCCGAAACTTTGTGTTTCCGGGGCGGCGGTGACCGCCATCATCAAAATGACGCTGTACATCGAGAAGTACCTCAAAAGGGACGAATCTACCCTTCCCGGAGCGGGATGTTAAAATGGGTAATATGAAACGATTCGAATGTTTAGGATAATTCGGATGCCTTTCCAGGTCAAAAGGATTTTCCTTATTTTCACGAAAGTAGCCGCTGTGATGCCGAATCCGGCTTTCCGAAACGTAGGGAATAAGGGTACGATCCCTCATCTGGTTGAGCTTGGTACCCTTTCGGGCTGAACATTTGCCTTTTGGTTCATGCTCCGCATTCGGAGGTTGATATGTCGCGTTGGAACCTCGCTTGGTTGATTACGGTCCCGATGATGGTTCTCACGGGATTGGTGCTTTCCTATGCCGCTCCCAATCGGGACAAGGACAAGGACTATAAACTTGTCAAAACGATCGTTGATGTCCTGGCCGAGGTGGATTCGAAATTCTACCGCGACTTGAACGATGACGAACGCAAGAAGCTCGTCGAAAACATGATTAACGGCGGGCTCGAAAGGCTTGACCGGTACTCGACTTACATGAATGACGAGGAACTCAAACAGTTCGAATCGCAGACGGAAGGGAACTTTTTCGGCGTCGGCATCCAGATCGGCACCGATCCGAAGAGCGGTTATTTGATGGTTCTCAGTCCTATGGTTGGCACCCCGGCTTACGAGGCGGGAATTCTGGCCGGCGACACGATCATCAAGATCGACGATAAATCGACCGAGAATATGCGGATTGGCGATGCCGTTAAGCTTATCCAGGGCAAAGAAGGAACGAACGTCAAACTGACGGTCGTCCACGAAGGAGCCCGCGAGTCGGAAGCGATCAATATCACTCGCGCCCGCATCGAGGTTTACTCGGTTCTCGGTTTCAAACGAAAAGAGGAAGACCCGAAGCAATGGGATTGGTTTGTCGAGGACGGCATCGCCTATATTCGGATCGTTCAGTTCATCGATCACACGACGGCGGACCTCCGCAAAGCAGTCGAAATCGCCGAGCAGGCGGGGGCGAAGGGGATTGTCCTCGACCTTCGAGATAATCCGGGCGGATTGCTTTCCTCGGCAATTGAAGTGAGCGACACTTTTCTAACTGAGGGGGCCATCGTCAGCACTCGCGATCGCAACAACCGCGGCCGAAAATGGGATGCCAAGGAAGATGGCACCCTGTTTAAGGGGAAGCCGATCGCGGTCTTAATTAACAAGAATAGTGCGAGTGCCAGCGAGATCGTCTCGGCTGCGTTGCAAGACAACAAGCGGGCCGTGATCGTTGGTGATCGTAGTTTTGGCAAGGGAAGTGTGCAGAAAATCATCAAGCTCGAAACCACGCCGGCGACCGCGCTCAAGCTCACGACTGACACCTACTGGCGGCCGAGCGGCGTTAACATCCATCGCAAGGAAGACGCTGATGAAAAAGACGACTGGGGCGTCCGGCCGGATAAAGGCTATGAGGTGGTCTTGAAACCCGAGGAGCACCTCGAATATATGAAATTCCGTCGCTCTCGCGACATGGTAAAGGGAAAGAACGTCCCCAAGGAAGAGCCGAAAAAAGACGAGAAGAAAGAAGCGGCCCCATTCCGCGATCGGGCCTTGGACGCGGCAGTCGAGTATCTCAAGAAGCAGACGAGTTGATCTTCAGGCCGCTCGCGGCTTAGCGTTCGCTCCCCCACTCGAAGAACTTCGCGTTGGAAAGTGATCGCTAAGCCGCGAGCGGCTACCCATCTCCCCCATCTTTCTTTCCTGTCGCCAATCGTCGTAAATCTTCGTCTTGATTCTCCTCCCACGGTCGGTTAAGCCGCTCTCGTTCTCAATAGCCGTTGTCCAAACTCCCAGGACAATAGCCACCTGACGAGATGACTGCGATGAGTGGATTTTCCACAACCTCACTCCAGATCTACCAAGCACCGGCGTCGGGATCGGAGACTTTGCGCACCGCGGAACTCGGACGGGAAGAAATGAGTGATCGGGAGCACGCGGAATGGTTGGCTTGCCGAGAAACCTGGCGGCCGTTTCCACCGCGGCGTCCGACAACGAACCACACACCATACACGCTCGACTGGTTCAAGGAAATCGAGCAGCGCCGCTACGCCCGCCACGGCCGCTGGATTCCTCAGTTGTTTGAATTCAATCGTCACCAGGGCGATCAGGTGCTGGGCCTGGGGGATGGTTTGGGGACCGACTGGGTCCGCTACTGTCTGGGCGGTGCGAAAGTGCATTTCTGCTCGCCAAGCCAGGATTCACGCGATCTGGTCCAGAAGCAATTCGAACTTCGCGGCCTGAATGGCAAAATCCATGGCGGTCCGCTTGATGCGTTGCCGCTCGCCGATGATTCGATGGATATCGTCAGCCTTTCGCCCACGGCGGCTGACTTGCCTCCTCTTGAAAAGCTGGTTTCGGAAATTTACCGGGTCCTGAAGCCGGGCGGCAAGATCCTGGCGGCGTTGCCGGCGAAGTACAACGCCCATTACTGGCAAAAATGGTGTTTCCCCTGGAACTATTGGTTCGAAAAACGACCCACCGAATCGGGAAACCGTTACGCTGGCCGGGAGTTGAAAACCCTTTTCAACCGTTTCACCCAGCAACGGATCCACAAACGGCATCTCCGCCGCTCGGACATTCCGCATCTTTGGCGCTGGATCGTGCTTCCGGTTCTCGAACTCTGCATGGGACGCTATCTCATCGTCAAAGCATTCAAGCCATTGGGGCAGGCGCCCGCGTCAAGCGTTGCCGCGTGAGCGGCGAACTATTGTCCGGTTGCGGAGCAACTGGACTACTTACATCCGCCGAATCTTGGTTCACGTCTTCCTCAAGTGGTATAATCCCTTTATGACGATTCGCGCAACCCCAAGTCATCAAACGGGCGAGAGGGCCTAGTGACATGCGTTTCATTATTGCGCCCGAGTTTCACGAACAGATGCTCCAGCAGGAGTTCAGTTTGCCCGATTGCTTCGTGCGCCCGGGTGAGTATTTGCATCATCTTTACATTGAAGGTGTGAAGTACGTTATCGTGCCGGCCATGCTGCAATGCCTG